>MFGW01000227.1:0-640 GCA_001780385.1 Candidatus Fischerbacteria bacterium RBG_13_37_8
CATAATATTTTATTTTTTATTTCATTCTTTTTTTCTTGCCATAATATTTTATTTTTTATTTCATTCTTTTTTTCTTGCAGGTGGTAAAAACTTATCTTCCTCAGCAGATCGATCAAAATGTTGCGTGGCGTCTTTCGGATAACGTTCCGCGGGCTGACGCCGTACGCAGCGTAGCGGAGTATGGCGTTAGCTCGCTGTTATCTGCTGAAAGCGCGCCCACAAATTGCAAGCGAGCCAAGGATGGCGAGCTTGCACTAAATTCAATCCTCTATCAAAAAAATATTTTTAAAATCACTTTCACGTAGAATCTTTATATTCTGTCCTTTTGAGATCAATTCCTCAGCTTTTCTATGCTTAGTGCTTTTTGAATGCCCAGCAAGTTTCTTTATATCTTGATCACCTACAACTATTATTGTTGTATCTTTTGTAACATTTGAGGCAACATGACAACCAATTTTTGCGGCCATTGCAGTAGCTTCATTTCTTGGTATTTGTAAAGTACCTGTAAAGACTATTATTTCACCATATAATGAACCTTCTGGATTTCCATTTATCAGAATACCCGGTTCAGAACTCAATGAATTTTGGTGAATAGGTTGTTCTACTCTTTGAATCCATCCTTCAACATCCAAACCACTAA
>MFGW01000227.1:686-871 GCA_001780385.1 Candidatus Fischerbacteria bacterium RBG_13_37_8
AAGAGCGTCATGATGCTTAAATTTATATCCTATTTTATTACAGATGTTATGTAATCCATATCCGTTACATGCAAATTCCTCCCATGTTCTACGTGCTACTTGAGCAGAATCCAACCAAGTGCATTCAGGAGGACGAACATTATATTTATCAAACGCTTGGCGTATTGCGGTACGATCGAAATGTG
>MFGW01000227.1:1023-1981 GCA_001780385.1 Candidatus Fischerbacteria bacterium RBG_13_37_8
GGCATCCCAAAAGTCATTCTCATGTATAATTAAAATATTACTACCTGTTTTTCTTAATTCCATGGCTTTTTCTACTTTTCTACCATAACAAGAATATGCCCAACAAGGATTCCCATCAGCTCCGATAATTAAATAATTACTACTATCTATTAAATTATTCTTAAAAATCCCTCCTCTTTTATTTATTATTTCAGCAAATGTATTCCGATTAACTTTTTGAGATATTCCAGTGAAGCAGAAAATATTACCTTTAAAAATTATCTCTGGAGCTAAGGCGCATATACCTGATACTTTATATGTTTTTTTATATTCAGAAATCAAGGTGGGATCAAGATGAGCCGCATCAGTCAAATTAATAAAGTCAGAAAAGTATGCAGTTAATATTTTTTCTTCTTCTTCATCGATCTTGCCATCAGTTAAAATACCAACGACTAAACTACAGATTTCATCATATGGATAATTACTGTTTAATTGCTCATTTTCGAATAACCATTTTTCTAATGACTTAATTTCATCATTGTTTATTTTTCCATCAGCAAGAATACCATGTATAATACCCTCTAATCTTTGGATATCAGAGGTGATAATATCATAATAAACAGATCCTGTATTCACTTTATTGCAGAACCATTTTAAATCATTATATTCTTCTTCTGTTATTTTGTTATCCTTAATTGAAGAAAGCAAAAGATGATATAAATCTTTGAATGGTTGACGATTGGCGAGATCATAATACTTGCCACACCAGGTTTTTATTTCATCTATTTCATCTTTATTTATTATGGAATCAAATAAAATGCCTTTTAAAATACCTTCTAAAGTATGAATTGCTTTATCTATCTCACTTTTTAGAGTATATTTTCGTATTCGATGCAACTCTTCTCTGTCCATTTCATACTCCTTTTATTAGAAAGTATTTCTTTAACTTTTTCTTTTTATTCCTATAATACATCCATCA
>MFGW01000227.1:2069-2226 GCA_001780385.1 Candidatus Fischerbacteria bacterium RBG_13_37_8
TTGACGACGTCCGGCGCCGACCACCGACACACGTAGACCACACAAAATCAGTTTACACTGACAATTGAGAAACTTCAACAATAAAAGTAAAAATTGCGAAAGCGCCACTGCAATGTATAGAACAATGGACAAATAAAGTTATACGAACAAAGGTGGC
>MFGW01000227.1:2318-2460 GCA_001780385.1 Candidatus Fischerbacteria bacterium RBG_13_37_8
CATTTAAAACAGGCTGCCGTAATTAATTTGAAAAATATTTCAGTTAACGTTCAGCGTTGGCGACGTTCAGCGCCGACCACTCACACACGTAGGCCAACAACAAATAAAGTTTACAGTGATTTCACCAGATTTTCAACTGCAA
>MFGW01000227.1:2549-4480 GCA_001780385.1 Candidatus Fischerbacteria bacterium RBG_13_37_8
TGTAGTCCGAATCATTTCTTTACAATTACTTTCTTCAAATGATATACAGTCGTTTTATCTTCAAGAAGTTCTGGCCCAGCATAAATCTCATATCCGTTACTTTTCCAGAATCTTATTGCTTTTGAATTATTTATTTGAACTCCAGAATATATGCAATCAATTGCTTTATTTTTTATTATTTCTGATTCTACTAGTTTTACCACTCTTGTCCCAAGCCCATTATTCCTAAAAGGTTTTGAGATCATTAGAAGAGCTAAATACGCATGTTTCATATTTTCTAAATAATTATCAAGACCAAAATCAAATACTCCAGCCATATCATTGTTTATGAATATGCCGCAGAAATATCTTTTTTCTTCTTTAGAGACATCAATATCTGTCTTCACCATTTCCATCGAAGCTATTGGGACAGGTCCCAATTCAAGAAAATCTTCACATTCTTGATATACACGTAAAACAGATATAATCTCATCATTCTTAATGGGACGAATTTCAATTTCTCTATCTCTGATATTCATAAAAACTCTAGTAAACATGGGTTTCGGAAATGGCGTATAACGTTCCGCGCGCAGACGCCGTGCGCAGCGAAGCAAGCATGGCGTTTGCGCGCTGTTAAGCGCTGAACGCCACCTTCGAAGTTAAGTTTAAATTATTTTTCTCCTTCTTCCAATTCCTTTTTCTTTTTTCTCATATTTCGATTTTCCTTTTCCTACATTCCTATTCACTTACTTTTTTCCTAACTCCTAAATTTTCTATTTCCTATTTATTTCCTTTTCCTAATTTCTTAACAAACCACAATTACGTCGTGGCGTTTTGCGCTTAACGTTCCGCGGCTTGGCGAAGCTGCCGTAGCGAAGCGAAGGCAGTTTTGCTAAGCCGCTGTTAGGCGTAGTAAGCGCAACTCACAATAAATTATTTGAACAAAGTATCATTGACATACTTTTTAAAATCTAAAATAGTAATTCCTAATGATTTGGCATAATCACATAATGTACTATCACCAGAAACTAGGAGATCAGCTTCCTTAGCCATTCTTAATATTACAGCATCAGTAATACCCAATCTTTCATATTCCCAATCTGTGATAACAATTTTAGATTCATAGTATTTTTCAATACTTTTAGTAAATATTTCTTTTGTTATAATTAAATATCTAAATTTATCATCGCCGGTAAAGCTATTCTGTAATAAATTATCAATCTCTGTAATTATATTTGGACATATAAGAATATTTTTGTAATTTCTGATAACTGCCTCTAAATATGTAAAATGGTTAACTGTAAATATGGATGTTCTTTTATGGCTTGATATCTTCTCAGGATTTAGTAATCCCATTATAAACAAGAGAAATACATTTGTATCTAAAATAATACTATTCATCTTTATATATTTTTAAGGATGTTATCTGGCCATCTTCCTTTTGCAAAATTATTTTTTTATATACCCTTTCAAATTTCCTTTTTGGTAATGCAAGTAAAGCTTGAAGACCAATCTCATACTCATCAATTCTTGATGGCAGCAAAAATGATATTGTCAATTCCCAATTATTTTTATTCGGAGCAAGATTAACTTCTTCTAAACGTATATCTTCTGCTACATCATCATATATCTTCACAATTTCATTTTTAGCAATTTCAAATGCTTTTTTCATGTCAATCATATCTGTCTCCTACTATTTATGTTGCGCTTATTACGCCTAACGTTCCGCGCGTTGCAGAAGTGCGCCGTGCCCGAAGGGCTTGTCACGGTTTTTGCGTATGCAAAAACCGTGACAAAGGCGCATTTCTGTTACGCGCTGTTGGACGAAGTAGGTTTTGCTTAACTCCTTGCATTTTTTCTTCTAATTTCTCTTCTTTTTTCATACTCGATTAATTTTGAGGCAATATTATTTCCAATTTCTGTTTTATTTTGAATATTTGTTTTAGCCCAAA
>MFGW01000227.1:4528-4668 GCA_001780385.1 Candidatus Fischerbacteria bacterium RBG_13_37_8
ACGTAAATTTGAAAGTCTTGTAAACTCTTCAATTAATTGATAAGCATTATTTATAAACGGTATTTCATTCATCTAATATTCATCCAAAACCTATTTCGTCCAACGTTCCGAGTTTTTACGCCGTTGCGAAGCGGAGCGGA
>MFGW01000227.1:4704-5322 GCA_001780385.1 Candidatus Fischerbacteria bacterium RBG_13_37_8
GCCCTTTAAAAATACCGCCTGAGCCATGGATGGCGAAGGCGGAAATTATATTTATGCTTTTAACTGTAAAATATTCATTGATAGAATTATTATTTATCTATTCTAACAATCTCGCTAATTCCAACATTAATCAATGGTCCAAATAATAATAATTCATCAGAATTATAATATGTACCACCAGTTAACTTGAATTTCATTGAAATATAAATTGTAATTTTTAAGTTATTTAGTATAATAGATTGAGTAATTTCATTTGTTAAAACATCATGTACTAAACTATCTATTTTTTTAAAACTGAGATCATTAAAATCAGTCCCTTTAATTGGTATTTTTTTTATATCTCCTTGACTTTCAAGAATTATAAAGCTAAAAGGGTTATTATAATTAATTACACATTCAATTATTCGATTATACCAATAATTACCACCATTAAAACCTTTACGAAAATCAATTGTTTCAGGTATAGACACTAAAACATATATATCTTGATATTTATTATGAATAAATTTATGTTCAGCGGGATGAGAATAATAAGATCCTAAATAATAATACCCTTTAAAAACTATTTTTTCTTCTTCACGAAATTTAATTTCTTTCAATGCAAGTTTTTCAAGATAT
>MFGW01000228.1:0-3754 GCA_001780385.1 Candidatus Fischerbacteria bacterium RBG_13_37_8
TACTTGGGATTATTCTTGCTATAGCGCTTCCAAATCTTATTCAATATTATTGGCAGCAGAGGTTTTACCAGGAGGTTCAGCATATCGTAGCGCAATTCCGGACGGTGCAATTCACTTCAATTTCAAAAAATCATTGGATTGCTTTAGCGGTGCATCCGAATTGTCAATATATGAATGCTGATAATCTTGGAAGGGTATGCACACAGATTTTTCGGCTTTCTTCGGGACGATGTGCGCTTCGCAATGTAGGAACTGATCAATGGCCAGCCAACTGGAATGGTATTACTCAATGCACTGAGCAAAACACCAATCAATTTTGCGAGTACAGAGAAGAGCGATGGTTGATGGATAAATTAGTAGTACCGGAGGCAGCCTTTGCCACGACTATTGTTTACGTAATAGGACCTGACGGCACTGTGACGAGTCAAACTGGAGCTGACGATACGCGTGTATGCAGTGCACTTCCTATTCCAAATCCCCAATTGCAAATGGCTTTTGCACATCCGATGGACGATGATTCGAAAGAATCGGTAACGTACAAGGGAATATGTATTTCCGGACGAGGAAATGTTGCTGTTACGCCAGTTCAAAAAGACAAAATTGGCTTGGTATGCCGCATGTAAGCAAGGAGGAAATAAAACATGTTCAACAAAACTATTAATAAGAAAAAAATAATTAACAACAAAGGGGAGAAGGGATTTTCTCTCATAGATGTGCTTATTGCATTACTCATTTTAGCATTCGTGTTACTTTCGGTTGTGCAAATTCTTCTTTTAGCGATGTATAATGAAAACACGGCACGACATCACACAACGCTTCTTTTCTTTGGGCAGGCGCAAATGGAAACGTTGCTTTCACTGCCGATTGGAGATGTAACTGATCCACGTTTAGCTGTTTACAATATATTAAATGATCTTACCACTGCCGATGGCTGCAGTGCCGTGACTGATAGAAATCTTTATTGTTTCGACCATGCATTGATAGATGCCAATCACAAATGGCCTGGCACGCTGCAGGGAATTGGCACATCGAGTCCATATTATTTTATGGCATGGTCAGTATCACTTCTTGATCCTACACTTCCAAATGGACCGAGGGGAGTCACGTTGTACATAATTCCCTATCCGCCGCCGGAAGGATCTTTTAAATCACCAGTAACACTTAGAGGAGTTGCATTTCCATAAACCAATGGAGGATTATTATGAAAATAATGCATAAGAAAGGTTTTTCATTGATTGAAATTTTAGTAGTAATGGCGATCCTGATGATAGTAATAGTAGGGGTGCTTGGTGTTTTTTATGACATGATGCGCATCAGGAAGAGAACCGATGTTTTATTAGGGATGCAGCAGAATGCTCGTTATGCTGCATTAACACTTACCAACAAGTTACAGATGACGGGATATGAAACCTCGCTTGATTCAGCGATAATTCCAGATCCACGATGCCAGGATGAAATAGGGAATCCTGTTCCTGGTTTTATTACACAATACTGTATGAATGAACCGAACAGGGTTCAGAATAGTGATGGGATAGTTATTTTTGAGAATATAGAGGATCGCAGGTTTTTCAAGCCATTTTGTGTGAATGTTGATCCGAGTTGTGTAGATTCAAGTGTAATGTGCATTCCGCCGGGTCCGATAGATACCAACACGGTAAATATATGTTCACCGAGTGGTTTTGCCGATGATGAATTAATAAATCAGCCATTAATGGTTTGTGGACCGGTGCAAGATCTTGGCAGTGTTGGGGGTTGTGATTGGGTGATACCGGATCCGATGCCGCAGTTATTTTTAAGTGAATGTGTGCTTGGTTCTGCATATTTATGTTGTGCTGCGCGTCAGATCATGCAAGGACCGGTATGCAGTGCCAGTTGTGTACGGGATCCGGTAACCGGTATTTGCGGAGATCCTGCTTCCTGCAGTGAAACTATAACTCTCACACCGCCGAATGTCCCTGTCTTCATGAATGTACCGGTTCGTTGTTTATTCATACCACCCGTACAGGCTATTCATTACCAGATTCATGAGGATCCGACTTCTGATCCGGCTGAACCACGCAGAAATTTAATGGTGAGAATAAACAACGCGATAGATCCCAATACTGGTAATGCGTTATGGCAGCCGGTTGCGGCAAATGTCGTGGATTTACAAACGTGTTATGTATTTGATGCTAATTGTGATCCAGCGCAGCAATGTCGCAGGTGGCAATGGACGGTTAATGGAGGAGTACCCTTTGTTTGTAACGATACCGGGCAGCCTGCCTCGGTACGAAATATAAGAAGAGTGATGGTACAGGTTACGACACGCACAGCAGAAAAAGTAATACAATCAGCGCGATTCACCGAAAATCCTACATGCGTTCCCGGTTCAATTGCACCGCCCCTGCCTCCAAAAACTTCGGCTGATGAAAATGCCGTATGGCGTCAATATACACTTTGTAATGAAGTGATCGCACGCAATCTTGCTTACAAAGAATTAACACCTCCCACAATTTGGTAACATGTTTTAAGAATAAAGGAGTCAAACAATGCCTCATGAAATAAAAAAATTGACCAACAATCAAAAAGGAACAGCGATGGCTTTAGCCTTGCTCATCTCTGCGATATTATTGGGTTTAGGCTTAGCTCTCGTGTTCATGGCAACCATGGAACAAATGACATCAAACTATGTAGTAAAAGGAAGTCAGGCTTTTTATGGCGCTGATGTTGAAGCTGCTTATCTATCAGTAGGAAGAAGAGTTATCGGAAGTTTCAATGAATGGGACGATGTACTGTTCGACGCGAATAATCCGCCGGCGCAATTTTGTCAGATTGGCACACCGGTAGCGGGTAATTGCGCTGATCAAATTCCGCTCACGTATCAAGATTTACGAGGTCCGTGGTGTCCGGGAAGAATTCTTCGGATACCTCCCGCCAGTACCTGGAATTTAACAAATCCAAATGCTAATCCATTTCGCTTACAATGCGCTTTGAACGATACATTTTGCAATTGTCAACTGGTATTTTCCAACGGTTCGGCATTGCCGACCAGAACGACATTCTATGCACGCAATGACCTTAACGATGGTACTATCACACAGGATAACAATGGTGAAATTCAGCTTATTGCTATCAGCGAGATAGCTTCTGGAATGACAACAAAATCTGTGATTGCATACGATCTCTCTGCCTGGATGCAGGAAGGATTAATCTACGATATTCATCAAACAAGTTCAGTTCAAAAATTAACTTCACAATAATAACAGGAGCATTAAAATGAATAATATTCATAAAGAAATAATAAGGAGGTCAGCCATGCATAAATTAGTGTTATTATGTATGAGCGTTGTTTTAGTGTTAGCGGTATTAGTACCGCTTTCGACTGTTGAAGCGCGGTATGATCCGCTTCGCATTATTTCGACGCAGAAACCACCCAGCGCTGCTGCTTACATTGTCCAGGATATGAGCGGTTCAATGAGTTGGCCGCTGGTTATGAGCAGTTTTGATCGATACGATACCGCTGGAACTTTCATGTACGTAAGATGGGCATTCAGCAGCAATATCGGAACATGCGCGGACAATAATTCCTCATGGCAGAAGGCGCTCATTACTCCAGATGCTGGCGTGAGTTATAATGGTTATTATCCAAGAACCGGCGCGGGACAGGGATACTGGATCGTTGCGCGCAAAACAGCAAGCTACTGGGATTGGTACTTCGTTCCAAATTCGCGATTATCGCTTGTCAAGAATCTGTTTGGACCGCATATTTTTTACT
>MFGW01000228.1:3828-4508 GCA_001780385.1 Candidatus Fischerbacteria bacterium RBG_13_37_8
CCTCCGACTTTGCCGCCCGCTCAAGGACCTGATGCTTGCGGCAAATATTATTACCGGTTCGCTGCTAACCAGGGTCCAATCAACGGTGCATATTTTAATTGGCAGACTAAACAATGGGTGAATTATCCTGATAAATCAAGAGAACCCATTCCTGATTCCACTTATACAAAAAGATGGAATCCTGTTGAGTTGATCAAGAGAACCTCACATGTGATTAACTGGGGTCTCATTCTTTACAGTGGCGATTCCGCCTCACAGCAGGTTCCTATCAATCCACAAGCTGATCAAAATGACACCGTGAAGCAAATGGAAGATGCAATGAGGTTCAGCCCGGCAGGAATAACATCATTAGGGGCTACACCGACCAATAAAGCAATAAACCATGCAAAATGGGAATTATCCGAAAGCTATAAGACTGATAAAATGGCAACATGCAGGCGCTACGTTGCTATTCTGGTCACTGACGGAGAAAGCAATAACTGCAATCCCGGCAATAATGCATGGGCATATTATGGCTCAAATTGTCCATCTTCTCCTTACCCATGGTATCGATTTCCGCCCGGCAGAACCGATGAATTATTTACACAAGCGCAAGATACCGTCTCAGTAAATACTTGCCGAAATAAGGATGCTAATGTTCAGCAAAATATGCAAACATTTGTCATCGGTATTGGACCGGA
>MFGW01000228.1:4540-5731 GCA_001780385.1 Candidatus Fischerbacteria bacterium RBG_13_37_8
ACATGGGACGAACCGACGCTTGTCAGCTTGATGCGGGACTATTCTGGATGAAAAACAAAGACAGAGTACCACAGACCACATCCGGACGAACTACAGACTTCAGCAAATATCACCCGGATGATATTTGCCCGAACAAAGTTCCCCCTGGACCTGCGGATTACGCTTTCTTTGCTGAAACCGCAGAAGGTCTCAAATCTGCTTTTGAAACAATTATTGATGCGCTCAGCACCGGTGACTTCGTTGTATCTTCCCCTGTTTCAGTTGCGACGTTCACGCAGGGCTCCGTTATACTTTCATCGACCGCGCTTCCGGGATGGTACGGCGGACTGCGAAAATGGGATCTCGTTGAAGCGGACCCGGCTGATTTCCCAAAATATGAGACACCCATCCGTTCAACATTGTGTGCAAAAATGGTTGATCCGAATGTTATCATATATTCCGGAGATCCTGTTCCGCCCGATATAAGCAAAAAATACTTCTTGCTCGGTTGGGATGCAGGATGTGCGCTTATTAACCAGGTTTCATCGGATCTCAACGCGCTCAACCGGAATAGAAAGGTGTATACCGTTTCTACTGATTGCAATGCCGGCAATAGTACCGGACCCGATTCAGATTGCCAGTACAGCAGCGGTAACATGATCAAACTTCAAAAAGACGCTGCAACGGTTAGCTGGATCAGAAGTAATATAAAAAATGTGAACTGGGCAACCATTAATTTCGATGGAGATGCTCAAAATGCTGATATAGATGACGATGATATTCTGATACTCATTGACTTTATTCTTGGTGGCAAAGGCGTAGATCCTAATAATCCAAATCCAGATCTAACGTCACGTTCCTGGTTGCTCGGCGATATAATTAACACGCAGCCTATTGTTATCGGTAGGCCACTTCCCTACTCACTTGGTAAATATATACCGTACAAAGGCAGTTTCGATGCCGTGTATTACAATCGGAAAAAAATCGTTTATCTTCCCACGAACGATGGTTTATTGCATGCACTAAGATTTGATCATGATCCGAAAGATCCCACTTCTCCACCGATCGAAGAATTCGCATTCCTGCCTTCGGTAAACTTCCCGAAGCAGATCCAGCTTTTAAAAAATTTCAAGCTCCCTACAAATACCATTCCAACTGGTCAAGCAAAGGGACAGGATTTTGATACGCATGTGTGGTCTCTTTCAGCAACAC
>MFGW01000228.1:5757-6932 GCA_001780385.1 Candidatus Fischerbacteria bacterium RBG_13_37_8
TGGAAAGCCAGCGGCAATGGTGATTGGCGCACACTGCTCTTCCTTCCACTCGGACCTAAATCAGACGGCGCCTATGCACTCGACGTTACAAATCCTACAAGCACTAATCCACCATTCGATGTAATATGGTACTGGAATGGTCAGGATGCACCTACCGTTACCACAAAAGAAATCTGGGGAGTTATCCCTGCAGGATTAACACAGCTCGACGGAAAAACCGGTAATTCCTACCGGAACTGGATGGTTTCCTTCAGCACTACGCATGCCAGTGATGTAGATCAAAATAACTTCATGTCCGTTGTTAAAGCTGATACAGGCGAAACATTGCTTACCAGAACCCTGACACCAACTTCCGGCGCTCTCGTTCCATTCCATGCTTACGGAAATAATGCATTCATGGAAACAGATCAACCTATTTACATGCCTGATGCACTGGTAACACATGCTTTTGCCTCCGATACAGCCGGTCGTGTTCCCACACTTAAAATGGATAATGATTCAAACGGAGTATGGGGTTGGAATAATCCGCCGTATCCAAAAGATTTTGGAAATCAGCAGCCGATCTACCATACCTCTTCCATTGTACACGGTGTTTCAACCAATGGCATGCTGCTTGCTACCGTTGCCGGTTCTATTTTTGAGACTGACGAAGATATGAACGGACCTAAGTCCGATTATATTACCTACACAGCACTCGATTTGCTCGATATCAGTCAAGCGACAAAAGACGTTGCGCAACATGATATTAATCAGCAGCATAGAGATTGGTTTATGGCCGGCTCATTCCCGGTTGATTCAGACGGAGACGGTGAGGTTGATTATACAAAAGTATTTTCTGAACTCACACGAACGACCGCTCGTCCGCTTATCAGTATCCTGGACGGTACCAACGGAGTCGCTTATTATATGCTGTTCGATCCTCTTGATCTCAATCCCGCTCTTGGACTCTGCACCGGAAAGACTTATATTTACCCGGTTAAATTCACGCTCCAGGCGATTTCATCTGGTGGAGCCAGCGCAGGTTTCGCAAGCGTATCCCCTCAACTGCTTTGGAGTGTCGGTTACGGTGTGCTTACGGGAATAGCTACGGGAATTGAAAAAATTGTAGTCGGTGTTACTACTTACGGTGAAGAAGGAGTCGCTGTTCCGGAACTTTCTCCGTACGATGATCCAAA
>MFGW01000228.1:6970-7199 GCA_001780385.1 Candidatus Fischerbacteria bacterium RBG_13_37_8
GTCAATAAAATCACCAATATATATAGAATGAGGAGAGACTTGTTCAATCGGGTCTCTCCTTTTAAATTTGAAAAGCAATGATAAAATAAGTATACTATATATTCGGAGGTTTATATGAAAAGAAGCCTTTTTTTTGTTTTCACCATTTTAGCTGTTCTATGCTTTATTACAGCAGCTTATGTACAGGAAACATCCACGCAGGAAGAAGAGCAGGAACAGGAAGCAACCC
>MFGW01000228.1:7251-7903 GCA_001780385.1 Candidatus Fischerbacteria bacterium RBG_13_37_8
ACATGATGAAGTTATTAAAAAAGAACAAGAAATGGTAGACCTTATTAATCAGCATAATGAAATTATTGCGAAGGCAAAAGAATCAAAAGATTACGATCAAAAGAAATTTTACATGGAACAGGCAGAATCATTGAAAAAACAAATAGAAGAAGTGCGCAGTGTGTATTCAAAAATGGTGAATGATTATAATGATAATCTTGCAGAAAAAAGAGAACTTCAGGAGAATCCTGAATATAAGGAATTATATAATGAAATAAGAACTCTTGAGGATCAAATCAATACAAAAGCTATCCAGGTTAATGATCTGATTCCGCAGCTTGAAGCGGCGAAAGAAAGAGAAGACGATTATGAGATCACGAACCTCAATGACCAAATTCTGAAATTAAAAGCTGAATTAAATGCATTAAGAAAAACACACCAGGAGAAGCTCAAGACCTACCAGGACATTGCCAAACAATCACAACAAACAAAGTAATATTTATGTCTTAAGAATGTATTATGAGCGTTTGCTCACAAAACACAATGTCATTATCTTTTTTAAAAAGGAGATGTCATGAAAACAGCAAGAACAATAACCTTGAGTTTGTTTTTATGTATGTTAAGTATCGCATGCATGTGCGGTTTTGCATTCACTGCCTCGCAGGAGAACAAT
>MFGW01000228.1:8056-8206 GCA_001780385.1 Candidatus Fischerbacteria bacterium RBG_13_37_8
CAGTATGGGACAGAAAATTATGAAGAGTGTTTTTCTATAAAAGAAACGTCCGACGGCGGGTATATCGCTCTTGTTCAGACGACAGATTCAAGTTATATAGCAGATATTTGGATATTAAAATTAGATTCGACTGGCACTATAAGCTGGCAA
>MFGW01000228.1:8249-9289 GCA_001780385.1 Candidatus Fischerbacteria bacterium RBG_13_37_8
AGGTGCTAAGTGATGGATATATCCTATCAGGTTTTACTACTTCTTACGGTTCAGGAGCCACAGATGCTTGGATAGTAAAAATTGATACTTCCGGCAATATTATATGGGAAAATACCTATGGAACTACTGAATCTGAGGAGGCATACTCAATAATTCAATTGAGCGATGGGAATTTTATAGTAACTGGAACAACTCTGGAGGACCAAACTTCGAATGCAGCATGGGTAATTAAATTAAGTTCAACCGGCGCTATCGTATGGCAAAAAATGTACGACATGATGGGATATGATGCTGCACTCTCTGTTTATCAATCAACTGATGGAAACTACATAGTTGGAGCTACAACCGAAGACTTTACAACTTATACAAATGTTTGGCTTTTTAAATTAGATACTACTGGTGCAATTCTCTGGCAGAGATTGTACACCGGTTCAGAGTTCGATGATTTTTCTTCACTAAGACTGTCAGTGGATGGTGGATCTATTATGTCTTCGAGGACCTTTTCATTTTCTGCATCAGGATATGATATGTGGCTTATAAAGGTAAAAGATGATGGGTCAATGTCCTCATCATGTGATTTTGTCTCAGATACGTCGATAACACCGAATGACACCACTGCATCCGTAACGCCTATCAGCTCTGCTCCTGGAAGCTTAACCTATTCAAGTCAAAGTCCTAGTTACTCTTCCGCCGATACCAATGGTGATGAACAGACTATATGTTCAACCTGTACGGAGCCAACGTTCGATGGTGTTCAGACAGTGTCAGACCCGGTTGTTTGTCTCAATGACGGTATTGATATTACCTGGTTGGAGCCAATCAGTTGGGGAATTGGTGCAACCGGTGGCAACTATGATGTTTTCAGATTTGAAGATTCAGCATGTGCGGGAACTAGTACTCAAGTAGCAAATAATATCCCCGGCTGGCAGCTTTCATACACTGATACAACAAGCGAAATAAACATTACTTATTACTACCAGGTAATAGCATGCAACAATTGCACACCGAGTTTATGCAGTATAGGCGCCACAACATGTTCT
>MFGW01000228.1:9486-9653 GCA_001780385.1 Candidatus Fischerbacteria bacterium RBG_13_37_8
CACAGACACGACTTACATAGATACTACCGGAACGAACGGCACCACTTATACCTACACCGTGCGTTTCACCAATGGTTGCGGATTACAGGCAACCACGAGTCCCGGTGATGATGCAGCAGACCTGCTTCCATCGAATCCGGCAATCCCCACTAATAATACGGCGGCAG
>MFGW01000228.1:9685-9980 GCA_001780385.1 Candidatus Fischerbacteria bacterium RBG_13_37_8
CGGGTTCACAGGCAGCAGATCTGCTTCCGTACGCGCCCACGGGACTTATCAATAATACCGCTGCGGATGTTAATCAATGCGCTGATACGGGTGTTTTAATCACATGGGCACAGCATCCGGGAGATTGGGGCGATTGGGGCGAAGGCACGAGATTGTATGATGTATTTCGCGATGCCATTCAAATCGCCACGGGCTTGCCATACCTTACTACAAATTTTACTGATACCGGTGGAACTAATAATACCGCTTATAACTACACCGTGCGTTATAATAATGGTTGCGGATTATCTACGAC
>MFGW01000228.1:9989-11598 GCA_001780385.1 Candidatus Fischerbacteria bacterium RBG_13_37_8
TGGCGCTACGGCAACCGATCTTGTTCCGACATCTCCTACGGGTTTGACGAACAACACAGCGGCTGATCTTGATCAATGTGCTGATACCGGTGTGCAAATTTCCTGGAATGCAGACCCAACGAACTGGGGCGATAACAACGTGAATCCTGCAAACCGCAGGTACACTGTATTACGTAATGCTGTAGCATTATCTGCATGCACCAATAGACCATACGGAACTACTTCATGTACCGATACAACGGGCACAAATGGCACTTTATATACTTACACGGTGCAATATATCAATGGATGTGATTTGACAGCGACGACCAGTCCGGGAGCAGCGGCAACCGATCTCGTCGCAGTAGCACCATCAGGACTGACCAACAACACGGCTGCTGATATTGAAGGTTGCGCTGATACAGGTGTACTGATTACCTGGCTCCAGGATCCTGCAAGTTGGGGTGATAATGGTATCGGAAATCGCACCTATGATGTACTACGCAATGGAATTGCAATAGCAACTGGATTAATCTATGGTACGACAAATTATACTGATAATACAGGAACAAATAATACAACATATACTTACACCGTGCGTTACAATAGCGGATGTCTTCTTTCTACAACGACCACCCCCGGCGCAAACACGAGAGACAGAGTTGGTGAACCGCCAATCGTGAACAATAATAATACGGCAGCAGATGTAAGCGGTTGTGCTGACACCGGTGTTCTAATCACATGGGCAGCAGATCCAACTAACTGGCGTGATAATGATGTCAATATATCAAATCGCAAATATGATGTATTTCGCGACACAACACAAATTGCAACGGGATTACCCTACGGAACAACTAATTTTACCGATACAACTGGAACGAACGGAACTACTTATACCTACACCGTACGTTATACCAACGGTTGTAATCTTTCCAATACAACGCTTGGCGCTCAGGCAGCCGATATAGTTCCTACTCCGCCATCAGGTCTCCCTAATAATACTGCTGCTGACGTTAATTCATGCACAGATACAGGTGTAATCATCACATGGGCAGCGGATCCGGGAGTCTGGGGTGATAATGGAACCGGAACTCGTACCTATGATATCCTTCGCAATGGTACGCCAATTGCAACAAATCGCCCCTACGGTACTACAAATTATACTGATACCGGCGGGACAAACGGTACTACGTACACTTACACGGTTCGATATAATAATGGATGCGGGCTTTCGAGCACAACAAGCCCCGGCGCCGATGCGGCTGATATCGTAGCAACTGCTCCGTCAGGACTCTCCAATAATACTGCAGCTGATATTGATACCTGCGCTGATACTGGTGTACTCATAACATGGAATGCAAACCCGTTAGATTGGGGCGATAATAATGTGAATCCTTCAAACAGAAGATACACTGTATTGCGTAACGGCGCTGCGCTTTCAGCATGTTCGAATATCCCGGTCGGAACTACGTCATGCGCTGATACAACAGGTACTAATGGTCAGTCGTATACCTACACAGTGCAATATATAAATGGATGCGACCTGACTGCAACAACCACTCCGGGAGCTACTGCCGCTGACCAGGTGGGAACTAATCCTACTGTCACTGCCAACAACACCGCTGTTGAT
>MFGW01000229.1:0-2541 GCA_001780385.1 Candidatus Fischerbacteria bacterium RBG_13_37_8
TTAAACTTTTTAATCAATTTGTTATAAATGAATGCAATTTTATGCGGTAGAAGCTCAAAAATCACTTAGGGATCATCATCATTTGTTTAATAATAAAACGAGCTTGGTACTACGGTTATATCTAAAAGCAGTTTAGCAAAGCCAATTATTAATAGTATTCAATCTCCTAATCAATTCTAATTTTTGATTATCTATTGGTTCAATTTCTGAAAAGGGATTTTTTGACTGAGAATTAGTGAAGACTTAATGTTAAAAATTTAAGTACAATTCCAATATCTAAATAAGCCTATTTTATTCCCTCTGAATAGCCTTTTTTAGCGCCGTAGAGAAACAATTTGTTTTAAAACGATACCAACCATGGGTAAAAATCGCTGTTTTATTAAAAGTGAGTATCCGTGAGTATTTCAAAATCGGCAACATGATTTAAAAGAAAAAATAACCTGCATTATTTTAAGGGTAAACAGAGAAATAAATAATCGCTCAAACATATCTCATTATAAATGATTATAAAAAAACTGTTAACTGATTTCTTATTATTAGCTAAGCTTGCAATTCCATTTTTTGGTTTTTATATTTTAGTTTCCGAATTATGCAACATGTAATCAACTTCCTGGAGTCAGTTGAAATAAACCAATTTCTCCTCTATAATTCTAAATGATGAGAAAAAGCTTTTGAAATAGAATAAACACATTTACAATTCTTTATCAATAGGGCTGTAAAATGAATAAAATAAAAGAAACGAATACCCAGCATTATATTAATCATAGAAAAAGATTAAGAAATAGGTACATTAAACAAGGGATAGAAAGTTTGCAACAGTATGAGATTATTGAATTATTCCTGACTTTTGTAATTCCGAGGAAAGATGTAAAGCCTGCCGCCAAAAAAGCTATTAATACTTTTGGTTCCATTCAAGGATTCTTTGATGCTGACGAGAATGAATTAAAAAAAATTCCATATTTCAAGGATAACGCAATCACATTAAGAAAATTCATTAAAGATGTTTCCCTGCTGTATCAGAAGCAAAAATTGGAAATGATTCCAGTTTCACAATCGAAAGAGGAATTAATCAGCTATTGCATAAATAAAGTAGGACTTAATGAAAAAGAAGAATTCTGGTTAATACCTTTGGATAGTAAAAATGCAATCATAAAAGGCAAGGAAATTCTTATTTCTAAAGGACTTATTGATAAAACTGCTGTTTACCCAAGACAAATTATTGAAAATGCTTTAAAATGCGGAGCGCATTCCATTTTGCTTATACATAATCACCCGAATGGAAATCCCAAAGCAACTGAACAGGATATCACCATCACTAAAGCTATTGATATTCCTGCAAGAGTGTTAAACATGAGAATTTATGATCATATAATCATTGCAGGTAAAAAATATTTTAGTTTCAGAGAAAACAAAATGTTGTAACTAATGAAAGCACTACAAAATAAATTTATCAAAACATTTGACCTTGGTTTTGACAAGGAGAGACAGAAAGCAGTTTTCGAAACAGATGGACCTACACTGATTATTGCTGGTCCAGGAACAGGTAAAACGTATATTCTTGTTTTGAGGACATTATATATAATTCTATCTGGCAAGGCAAAACCATCAGAAATTGTACTCACTTCTTTCACGGAGAAATCGGCTTTTGAATTGCGAGATCGTCTGAGTTTGTTCTCGAAAAAGTTGGGTGCAAAACTAAATTTACATGAGCTTATCACAGGAACTATTCATAGTATTTGCGACAATTTTAATTCGAAATTGATTAAGAAAACGCCACTGAAAAAGAATTATACAATGCTTGATGAATTAACATGCTCGCTGTTTATCAATGAACACTTTGATAAAATCATTAAGCCTTTTCATGATGGTGAAAAGTACTTTAGAAGGTGGAAAAGCAAATGGGACACAATTGCCAGAATTAAAAACTTCTATGACAAAATCACTGAAGAACTAATTGATCCGCAGCAACTGATAAATAGCAAAGATGATTTTCTTGAGCAGCTTGGAAAATCATACAGCACATACCGTAATTTGCTTCATGAAAATAATAGAGTCGATTTTTCGTTTCAGCAAAGGATATTTTTCGATCTTCTCCAAAAGAAAGAAACACGGAATAAAATTGCTTCTACTATTAAATATGTGCTTATTGACGAATATCAGGATACAAATTATATACAGGAGCAGATTGCTTTAACTCTTGTAAAACCGCATAATAATCTAACCGTGGTTGGTGATGAAGATCAGGCACTTTATCGTTTTCGGGGAGCCACTGTGCGAAACATACTGGAATTTGAGACACATTTTGATGAAGTGAGAAGAGTGAAACTGCTTGAAAATTTTCGTTCACATAAATCAATAATTGAACATTATAATACTTTTATTCAGCATGTAGACTGGACAAACCGCAGCGGTACTGTTCCATTCCGTTATCCAGATAAAGAAGTAGTTCCAGCTCAATCAACTGTTTCTCCAGACTATCCTGCAGTGTTTTGTATTTGGGCAGATAGTCCGAAAGCAGAAGCAGAAAGGTTAGCCGATATG
>MFGW01000229.1:2550-2867 GCA_001780385.1 Candidatus Fischerbacteria bacterium RBG_13_37_8
CTACTGAAGAACAAAGTTATTAATGATCCGAGCGATGTGGCTTTGCTTCTCAAAAGTGTAATGCTTGAGCATAGCGAACCATTTATAGAAGCATTAAACAGAAATAATATTAAAGCATTTTGTCCGAGAGCGAAAGCATATTTTGAGAATGATGAAATTAAAATATTAATTGCTTGCTATGCTTTGATATTTGATTTTGTTGGCAGAGACCTTGATTATTATGTTCACAAGGATATTATTTACAAAGGAATACAAATACTCGGTGATTATGCGCTAAAGCCTTTAGGTTTATATATCAGAAGTATAAACGAAAAAAT
>MFGW01000229.1:2894-9295 GCA_001780385.1 Candidatus Fischerbacteria bacterium RBG_13_37_8
TGATGTAACGCCTTCGGATATTCCTTTTCAGCTTTTCGCCTATGCACCCTTCAGTGATTATCTGAAAGAAGAGAACTCCGCAAGGAATTTGTCGCAGTTTACTGCGTTAATAAGTTCTTTTATGACATACTACCATATGTCCTTAATTACTTCAAAGAATAAGGTTGCATTAAAGTATCGCCTTTTCAATAGCTTTTTTAGTTTGATGTTCAACACCGGCCAAAACGAATATGAGGATGTGAATAATCCAATACCGAAGGGATATGTCCAGATTATGACCATTCACCAGTCGAAAGGATTGGAATTTCCAGTTGTTGTGGTTGGCTCTATGGACAAGCAATATAGTGTAAACAAACAAATTGACAAGTTTCTATCACCATTTTATTTACGAGATGTTTTTGAACCTGAGAACCGCATTACCCAGTTTGATCATGCACGTTTATTTTATGTAGCTTTTTCAAGACCGCAAAAGATTTTGGTGCTTACATGCAGCGGAGATCCCAAAGATATTTTTGATATAGTATGGGAAGGATTGGATCAATGGCCGCATGTAAAGAAAGAAACGTTAAAAGCACAACGTTTTCAATCCAAGCCTCCATATATTCCTAAGAAATCCTTTTCTCTTACCTCGCATATTAACATTTATGAAACTTGCCCGAGACAATATCTTTTTTACAAGGAATTTGAATTTACTCCAAGCCGTTCAGGGCAAGTATTATTTGGTACTCTTGTTCATGAAACCATAGAAGATCTGCATCATAGAATTTTGGATGGCGAAATAGTAAATGAAAAAATAATATCTGAAGATTTTGAAAACAACTACAAGGGGCTTATTGCAAGTGGTTATCGGCCTCTTGGATTACTGCCGAAAGAAGGTGCATTGCGTCACGTGATCAATTATTTTCAAAAAAATAAAGATTTACTTAAGCGAGTAATTGAAACGGAAATTGACGTGTCTTATGAAAAAGACGATTATGTAATCAAAGGAAAGGTTGATTTATTGCTTGGCAAAGACGATAAACTGGAGCTGCTCGATTTCAAAACGCAACAAAAACCTGATAAGATAGATGCTATCCTGGAAAAATACAGGTACCAGATGCATGTATATGCGCATATTATGAAAGAAAGACACAATAATGAACCGGAAAGACTTTATCTGTACTGGACTGCAGAAGAGAACCGAAAAGATGCCCTGATGGAAATAGAGTATGACGAGAAACTTGTTGAAGAAGCAGGGAAGCACTTTGATAGTGTTGCTACATGTATTATCAATAAAGATTTTGAATTAAAAACCAAGCCCGATAAAACCCGGGTATGCAAAGAATGCGACTTTAAACATTATTGCCGGGTTGAAACAAAATAAGATGAGGATATTATGAGCAAAATAGAAATCAAAAAAACAGAACTTGTATGGCGGGGCAAATATGATGATGAAGGCAAGTTGGTGCCTGTTGAGAAACCTGGTCCCTTTCCCTTTCAGATTGTGGAAAGCATCAACGAACCCCGCATTGAGAAAGGTAGCGAAGAAGCGAAACAGGGTTCGCTATTCGATATATGGAAAGGCGATGAAGGCGATACCTTTGAAGAAGGATGGAAAAACAAGCTCATATGGGGAGACAATAAGTTTGTTATGAGCAGCTTACTGGAAAAGTTTGCAGGGAAGATTGATCTTATTTACATCGACCCGCCTTTTGCTACTGGGGCTGATTTTACTTTGGATGTTGAAATTGGAGAAAAAGGAAAGGAAGTTCATAAAGAACATTCAATTATTGAAGAAAAAGCATACAGAGATACTTGGGGATTGGGAGTAGATAGTTTCTTAAAAATGATTTATGAGCGTTTAGTTTTAATGAAAGATTTGCTTTCAGATAATGCCAGTATTTTTTTGCATTGCGATTATAGATTAAACAGTGTAATGAGATTAGTACTATCTGAAATATTTGGCGAACAATATTACAAAAACGAAGTTATTTGGCAAAAAATTAGAACTACAAAAGCTCAGACTATTGGTTTCGGAATAGTTCATGACTCGATATTTTTTTACACAAAATCTGATAAAACATATTTTTTTAATCAATATAAAGAATTTGATGCTAATTATATATCAAGTCATTACAAACCAGACCGGAATGGACGTTTATTTCGAACAGTTTCATTACTCCAAAAAGGGAAAGGTGCTGCGAAGAACTTTAATGGTAAGATACTTGAACCTCCTGCTGGGATGCATTGGATTTGGTCACAAGAACGTATCAATGAGGCTTTTAAAAATGGTTTAATTCGTTTCACATCAAATGGAAGACCCGAGAAAGTTCAATACCTTGATGAAATGAAAGGTGATATAGTAGATGATTTATGGTACGACATTTATCCAATAAATTCACAAGCATTAGAGGCTTTAGATTACCCCACGCAAAAACCTGAAGCCCTGCTCGAAAGAATAATTAAAGCATCTTCAAAGCAAGGAGATCTAGTCGCCGACTTTTTCTGTGGCAGCGGCACTACCTGCGCTGTAGCAGAAAAATTAAACCGAAGATGGATTGGAGTTGATCTAGGTCGATACAGCATTCACACTACAAGAAAAAGACTTCTAGAAATTGAAGAAAGCAATAGTTTTACAGATTCGAATAAAAAATATGGTTTAAAAGCCCGTCCTTTTGAAATCCTCAATCTTGGTAAATATGAAAGGCAGTTTTGGCAGGTAAAGGCATTTGGAAGAAAAGATGAAAAACAAGCATTGTATGAATACCTTGCTTTTATTCTTAAACTATATGGTGCAGAACCCATTGCCGGTTCATCTCATATCCACGGCAAAAAAGGAAATTCTCTGATTTACATAGGCGCGGTAGATGCTCCGGTTACTATACAGGAAGTGACTGATGCGATGAATGACACTAAGTGTAATTTACAATGATAAAACCTATTAAAAGGGTAGGTTTTTTTCAACGATAAAATTTAGTAAAATAGAGAAAGAGGAAAAATATTGATGGAGAAAAATGACAGCAATAAAATACTTGAATTTATAAAGCACAAGATATTGCGAATACCGATAACATATAAAGATGAGAAGACAGGGATGGTATATATTGTGGCAGAATCAGATATGGATAAATATTTAAATAAGGGGACGAAGTATTGGGGGAAGAAGAAGTATGCAAAAGCAATAGAGATGATCCGTAAGGGGATAGAGCTGGACAAAGGAGATTATTTAGGGTATTGGTATTTAGGGCAAATCTACCAGGAGATGGGGGATATAAAAGCAGCGGAGGTTGAATATACTATAGCGTTAAAGAATGCGGAAGCGCGTCGTCGACAGCATCCCAAATTAATGGAACCTGAAATAATTGAAGAGATCAAAAATGACATAAAAGGATTGAAGGAGGGATAAAATTCAGGTTTCCTATTACATAGAAGTATCAGTGAGGGAATACAAGGAATCAGTAGAAGAAGATGGATGGGAATTTCCATCATTTGAAGAAGAATGCGTTATTTGTTTAAGAAGTAACTGTGCGAAAGGGAATGGTTTTTATTTCAGAAATGGATTTGATAAAGATAATAGTTACATAAAAGGGATACCGATAAAGCGATACATATGCATGACACATAAAAAGAGCGGAAAGGATCCTAAATCATTTTCCTTATTATTATCTTGTTTAAGTCCTTACCGGAAATATTCATTAGGAATCATGTCATATTGTGCGGGGGTATGGAAGAAATGCAAAGGTAAGATGGCAGAGGTAATCAGGAATCTTTGGGGAGAAGATGATATTGATGAGGAGTTGTTGAAGATTGAGGCATCGCAGGTGATGCAGTTCATACAGGCAATTAAATCAGGGCTGAGGAAATATATACTATGGACAAATGACTATAACTGTGGGATGGATGAATTTATTGATTACATTACTGATGATGGCTATCGCGGCGCTGAGATACTTCACAGAGAGTATTATGAAGAGCATGGAGGGTATGCATCAAACAGTCATTTTCTTTTTGGGAAGGCATCACAATTCAGGGTGCCAAGAAGACCTCAGTGTCGTGACAGATGAGATCATAGGACTGCGCATCAATGTGAAAAAGGCAGATGAAAAAAGGATAAAGTAGAGGGGGACAGGTATATCATATCAGGCAAATTATTCTCTTAAATAGCCTCTATTCAGATCGATTTTTAAATAAATTACAGCGATATTTTGTCAAACTCAAAACTATTTTTATCCGGAAAGAGAGGATCCACAGCACTTTATTTTAATCAGGACGGGATTTTTTGTAGGATTATCTTTTCAAGGAGGTACCGATGGATAAAAAAGCAATGGCAAAAGCGATATTCAAGTATGGTTTAATCGCACCTGCGCTGCATATGAGCAAGAATGAGAGAAGGGCATATTTTAGCTCATTGCGGCAAAAAGAATACGATGTGCCCTTTTTAGGGATGAAGCGATACAAAGTAGGAACATTCAAGCACTGGTTATTACAATATCAAAACGGCGGATTGGAGAATTTGGCTCCTTCAATACGGTCGGATGCGGGAACTACCAAGAGGATATCAGACAAAGTTGTGCAAATAGTAAAAGAGATTGTGGCAAATTATCCGTTTTTATCCGTGTCCGGGATATACAGAATGTTGTTGCACAATGGAAGCATCAGTCCAGGAGAATTCAGTGAGACAACATTAAGGAATTATGTTTATAAAAATAATTTAAGAAACAGCGAGGAATTTTCAAAGATACCACGCAAGAAGTTTGAGAAAGAAAATGTCAATGAATTATGGACGGCAGACTTTATGGAAGGTCCGTATGTGCCTGACGGCAGGAAAAAGAGGCGTTGTTTTCTCTGCGGGGTTATCGACGACCATTCTCGAATGGTAACCGGGGCACGCTGGTATCACCAGGAGAACTGCGTAGTATTATCACAAACTCTCAAAGAAGCATTGCTGATGTATGGTATCCCGGAAATATTGTACTGCGATAATGGAAGTGCTTTCAGAACACATTATTTGTATCAGGCATGCGCAGGATTAGGTATAGCGCTTGTTCACTCCCGACCATTCGATTCTTCTAGTCGAGGTAATGGAAAGTCAGGGATAATGTAAAGTTGACACACGGTTATATAAATTTCCTAACGTTCTACCTTCATTATCCCCTTATTTGCTCAAGATTAACTTTCCATTATATTATTCCTTATTTCCCCAGATTCTTTAGCCAAGTCATTAATTCTGCATTTCTTTGCCACTCCGGCATTTTATCCGGTACTACGTTATGACTTTTTTCTAAAGCTTTTCTTTTCATTTCACTATCGATTCGAGCGTAAATTTCGGTTGTTTGAATGTCTACATGACCCAGGAAGTCACGTATATAAACAAGATTTATTCCAGCTTGAAGCAAATGAACGGCTTTTGAGTGGCGAAAGCAATGTGGTGAAACTTTATCTGGGAACAATTCAGGAGATTCCTTAATCGCTTCATCTGCATATTTCTTGACGATGTAAGCGATACCGGCACGAGTTAGTTTATCTTTCGAGCGGTTACAAAATAAAGGGTAATCGAAGGTATATGGTTCGGTCAAATTATTCTCTTTCAAGTACTGTTTCAAAAGTTCGGCCATTGGTTTCATTATTGGAACAATCCTTGTTTTTTCGCATTTCCCTGTAAGTTTTACAATTGGGGGAGATGCTATTCTGATATCACGAACTTTTAGATCAGCTAGTTCCTGTACCCTTGCGCCCGACTCGTAAAGCAGGCTTAAAAGAACCATATCTCTGCGTCCTTGCTTTGAGTTATGATCAGGTTTTCCCAGCAGGAATTTCATCGCATCAAGGGTCAGGTATTCAACAGAGATCTTCCTGGTTCTCTTTATAGGAATCGCAAGTATCTGTTGGGCCTGGTGAATATAATCGGGAAATTCCATCTGCAAGTATCTGCTGAATGAATGAAACGCAGCCAAACGCACGTTTCTTGAGGAAGCAATGCAGCGGCGGCTTTTCTCCAGCCACTTCAGATACTCTTCAATCAGTTTACGGTTTAAATTATGCAGTGAAAATTTTTCCGGTCTTATCCCTTTGTGTTCGGAGCAAAATTCAAGGAATACGCTAAAAGTATCCCTATACGACATTATGGTATTGGGTCTAAGCCCAATAATACCCGGAAGGTACGTGGAAAGAAAATTAGTCAGATAATAAGCAAAATCAGTCGGTTTCATTTTTAATCACCTCCGGCAACACGTAGGCACATGTCCGGGAGACCTTCTCGATCAGTTCAGGATATGCTTCTGTGGTAAGTCTGACGTAACGCTGCGTGCCTCGAATTGAATTATGACCTACATATGCAGACAGGATGGGAAGCGCGACATACAGGTCCACTCCGTCCTTTACCTGCTTAGCAAGTGTATGTACACAGAAAGCGTGGCGTAAGT
>MFGW01000229.1:9569-10741 GCA_001780385.1 Candidatus Fischerbacteria bacterium RBG_13_37_8
TTTACTGAGAACCTTGTTTTCTATGCAATACGACAGACTAAATAAGGAAAATCCGTGAAGCCCTTCCCTTGTTGCGTCGTATTTATACCCCAGATTTCTTTTCTGCTCTACAAAAGCCTCCAATAATTCTTTGAATTCGCCGACAAATGGTTTTTCTGCTTTAGACATTAGAACTCCTCCTCGCCTTTGTTCCAGTAAAATGGCAAAGGCTCCAACGCACATTTTCTAAGCTGATTTACATCAATCTTCAGATAGACTGATGTAGATTCCGTATTGGTATGACCAAGAACTTCTGATATAACCGGTAAAGGAATGTTTATTTCCAGCAGAGCATTTGCGAGACTATGGCGCAGTGCATGAGGTCCATGCTTTTTACCGTCCTGTACTTTTATGCCTGCTGCGCGCATATGCTGCGTAACGATGCTATGAAGGGTAGGAGCTTCCAATTTCCCCACAGGGGGAGTTGTCCGCAGAAAAATCTTATTGGTATATTCGCATTCTGGTCTGCCATACTTAAGGTAATCAATGATCCCCAGCCCTACATCCTCCAGCAAAGGAAGAATAAGCGGTTTTTTTGTTTTCTCTTGTACCAATTCAATAGTATTTGTTTCCCACTTCAAGTTGTTAAATGACAGATCACATATATCTTGTGCCCGTAAACCTAATCTTGCAGCTATCAATATTATTGCATAATCCCGTTTTCCTTTCGGATTTCCTCTGTCAATTGATTTTAAAAGCTTTTCCACCACCTCTTTCGGATAGGAACAGGGAACTTTTGTTCTCTGTCTGTACCCGTCATGCGGAACAATGTAAGCAAAATCCCTGGACACAAAGCCGTTATGGTAAAGATAATGAAAAAAAGTCCGCAAGGAGCATAATGTGTTATGCATTACAGAAGGTGAATATCGAGTAAAAGTTTCTGTGAATCTTGAAATCACAACTTCATCCATGTCATGTATGTCGGTAATCCCACGGCTATTCAGGTAGTCGGAAAACCTGCTAAGGTATATCCCATATGACTGCAGCGTGTCTTCAGAAAAACCCTCAGCTCTTTTTTTGTCTATATAACCTTGGAACAATGTTTGGAACTGTGGATGGAAAGTGCGTGCTTGCTGCTTTGTTTTTGCAAGGATAATTCCATGCAGCAGGTAATCCGAAAGTAGATTGATCGC
>MFGW01000229.1:10787-15387 GCA_001780385.1 Candidatus Fischerbacteria bacterium RBG_13_37_8
ATCCCATATTCGGATTCCAGGAAAATCATTCCTATTTTAGCCGTGAAGATCTTTTCGCCGTTTCGAATCATGTAATTTCTCAGGCAGTTCCACACCGTGTCTAATTCGCTAATCCAGAAATCTGAATATTTGACCTTTTTTAATTCCTCCTTTACCTTTTTGATTAATTTGTTGAGTTCCATTCCTTTACGATTCATTATTACCTCCAATCTAATTAATTTGGCATTAAGCTGCCAGAAATAGACTGGAGTATAATGAAAAGTAAAATAATCAGCAATAAATAAAAAAACCAGAATAGAAGTGTCTTTTATGATGAGCCAAGACTCCAACTTTACATTATCCCTAACTTTCCATTACCTCGATAATGCAAAGCTTTGCATTATCGAGGCAAAATTGAGAGATTTTATGTTAAGTTCATTATTATGTTGAGTATTATCAATAAAATAGCATTATTGCTCAATATGCAAAAAGCTGGATTAACATAATAATCATAGATTACTCAAGAATTTGAGAAGACTATCACTAGGCTGAAAGCGAATGCATTTTACAGATGGAGGTTTTAGCAAGCAAAGAATCTTCTCTTTCATTTCAAGATCAGCTTGCAAATATTGGTGTGTTGTTGAAGGATTCTCATGACCAAGCCATAACGCTATTAGGTTAATATCAATGCCTGATTGCAATAAATGCATAGCGGTGGTATGCCTAAATACGTGAGCGTGTATTTCTTTCTTTGCTAGCGAGGGACATTTCTTTTCTGCCTTTTTCTTAGCTAAGCGAAGTCGATAATCTATGCCGAAGCGAGTTATTGGTTTTCGCTGTGCATTAGGAAAAAGAGGAGATTCTTGATCACTATCCAAGTGATTTATCCATTTCCTGATTAAATATGTAGTCCTTTTCCATAAAGGAATTGTTCTTTCTTTTCTGCCTTTTCCTTTTAATTTGATATAAGATGATTTGCTGAAAGTCACATCCTTTATTTTTATTGCTAAAATTTCAGAGACACGTGCTCCTGTATTATATAAAGTCATGAACATAACATGATCTCTCATGCCGCTCCATGTAGATAAGTCAGGAGCATTAATAATAGCTTCTACTTCTTCCTTAGATAGATATTCAGCTATGTTACGATCAGAACGCTTCAAGGGGATCGCAAGAATGGTTTGAATATTTTCATTATATTCTGGCACCATAAATGAAGCATATTTAAAAAAAGAGCGAATTGCCGATAAACGGGAATTTCTGCTGTTGATTGAATTGTTGCGTTCAATTTCAAGGTGTTCTAAGAAATCAACAATTACAGAAGCATTGAAGTCTAAAAAAGTAAGAAGGGCTGGTTGCTTCTTCTTTTTAGAACATATAAAATTAAGCAGCAATTTGAAAGTATCTCTATAAGAGCATATTGTTTGAGGACTTGAATTTTTTTGATTGAGAAGTCTATCCAGAAAAAACATTTGTAATATTTTTGAAAAGCATACTTTATTCATTATTCACCTCCCCTGCAAATCTTTCAAAACGTGAAGAAGCAATTGCCATGAGTTCAGGAATAGCAGTAATATACCAATAGGTATCAGCGATTTTTACATGGCCAAGATAGGTTGAAAGATAATAAATCTGTTTATTTACATCTTCGCCATTCCTATACCAGGAAAGAAATCTCTTGACTACAAATGTATGCCTAAGATCATGGATTCTTGGACCTTTTCTTTTTTTGGGGGATCGCCAGCCAAGTGAGTAGGAGATAGAAAGAAATGTCATGAGTGTTTTATGATACTTAAGCGATGTTGCTTTTTCAGTAAGGAAAAAAGCATTACTGATAGAACTAGCATGAGCCTTATTTCTTTTGTCGACATAGTATTTAAGCGCTTTTGAAGTTGTAGAATGAATCGGGATTATACGTGATTTATGGAATTTGGTTTCTCGTATAATTATAATGTTATTTTCCAGATTAACGTCATGATCTTTTAGATTCAATGCTTCCGAAATGCGAATCCCAGTGGAAGCTAATAGACCGAAAAGAGTTGCGTATGTATTAGGGCGAAGTCCATTAAGGGGTGTTAGAGCTCTTGCTGCATTTAGAAGTGATGCAATTTGTTCTTCGGTATAAATGTGTGGAGTCTTACGACAATAAGAAGGTCCAAAAATTCCTTCTGGCGGAACTTCTGTACCTGCATCTATTGTCTTTAAGTATTTAGCAAATCTACGCACAATGTCCAGTCTTCGAGCCCAATAAATAGAACTGCATTTTTGAGGAAGCTTTGCCCATTGAATAGCTAATTCTACAGTAATATGTTCCTTGTGGCTAATTGAATCAGCATATTTCGCAAAACGTAATAGCTCTTGACCTTCAATGCGAATAGCAAAACCCATTTTCCGCCGATAATTTAGATAATTCTCTGCAGCTTCCAGAAAAGTATTATATTTCATTGTTCCACCTCCGGCCAAGGCAATGCTATATGAGTTAATTGCTGTAAATTGACTTTAGCATAGATATTTGTCGTTTCTATACTTGCATGGCCAAGCATATCAGCAATCTCTTTTAAATTAGCTCCCTTTTCCATCAATTGTGTTGCAAAAGAATGCCGTAGAATATGCGTGCCATACGAGGCTATTTGCAATCCGCATTTCTTGAATGAGGATCTCATAGCCATTTTAATAGCGCCAGATGAAAGAGGATTTCCTTTTGGAAATGCATGAGTTACAAAAACAAATCTTTCTTTCGTAAGGGGTCTATTTTTTTTTAGATATAGCGAAAGGTGCTCGCCAATTTCTTTGGTAAGAGGTAAATATAAAGCGCGTCTGGATTTATTTTGCCGCACGGTAATCACAGCGTTATTCCAATCAATATCATCAATTTTTAGGCGAGCAACTTCGCATGCTCTAAGTCCTAATCTTGCCATAAGAACTGCCATTGCTTTATTTCTCAATCCTATGGCTGTGCTTATATTGAATGATAAGATAAAATGCTGCATTTGGTCCTGAGTAATGTAATTCGGTATCGTCGATAATCTCCTATAAGCAACTGTTGGCACAGCATCCTCTAATGGATTATTTATTTGATTTGTCATTCTTAAATATCTGAAGAATGCTCTTAAGGATGATGTTATTAGTTTGCTTGTCTTAGGCTTATAGCCTTTTATTCTATCCACAACATATTCCCGAATATCATCTGCATTCAAATTCCTGATATCTATATGCTCATCTTTGCAAAATATTTTTAAAAAATCCCGAATATTCCTGGAATAAACCTTAATAGTAGAGGGAAGAGCTCCTCTAACTTCTGCAAAATAAATTTCAAAATCATGAATAATCCTGTCAAAATTCGTCAAGGGAATATGCGGCAATGACGGAATAATGCATAATGCCCTTAACATGCTTATAAATTGCTTAAGTGCCGCATGACGATGCTTTCTATCATAACTTCCTTTAGGATTTGGACAGCTACATTGCTCAGCATGGCTTTGCAGAAATTTGTCAACATGTTCTTCATTTATGTTCTGCTCAGCTAATGATTCTTTTGAAATCCAGAATGCAAAATGCTGTGCTATTCTAAAATACTCATCCCTACTAGAACTTGAATAACCGCGTTTTTCCAAATACTCTGCAAAATTCTGCAATAGCTCGCCTAATCGAATATTTTTAAGCTGAGCAATGCTCTTTTGCCTAATTGATATTTTGTCTATCATAGTATCCTCCTGATTGAGCTTAGTGTTAAATCCGAGAATACCATACTATTTTTCTTTTACTATGCCAGAATATGCTGAATAAATAATTTATTTATTAGGCTAAGAATCTTTTTTTATTATGTTAATAAAATTTTAAAGAAATAATGCTGCATTCAAGATATCATGGCCTTACTCAACATAATAATGAACTTAACATAAAATCTCTTATGTTGAGATCAACATAAGAGATTCTTCGGCAACGTTCGCGAACGTTTTCTTGCAAGTATCAATATTGCTTCTTTGCAAGATATCGAAGATTTAAACAAGCGCTTTGCCGTTTGGCTGGAGAAAGAATACCATCAGCAGATGCATCACGGAATCAACGCCAGGCCAATTGATAGATATCTGGAAAGCGCCACCAAGATAAAGCTTAAGATGATGTCGGAACATGAGCTGGAGCAATATTTTTTGAGCAGTATTACCAGGAAAGTAAAAAATGATGCAACGGTATCGATAGCAGGAAAGCTCTATGAAGTGCCGGCAGAGTATATTCGGAAAAAAGTTGAACTACGTTTCCCTCTTGATGATCCTGATAAGATTACCTTATATGACGAAGGAAAACCCGTTGTAGTGATTCGATTGGTGAATCCTGTTGCTAATGCTTCTAAACCGCATACAGGCATTCACTTCAAAGATATTATTAAACGAGAAGGAGAGGATGACGATGATTAAAGCATTCTTCAGATTCAAAAAAGATCCTTTTGCAAAGGATATCGACCATAAGCACATTTTTATGTCAAATTCGATGAAAGAAGTATTTTCCAGGTTGGATTACATGAAACAGAACCGGGGACTTATGCTTCTTACCGGAGAACCGGGAACAGGTAAAACGTTGGCGATAAGAACCTTCATCGAAAAGCTTAATCCCAATTTCTATT
>MFGW01000230.1:0-1675 GCA_001780385.1 Candidatus Fischerbacteria bacterium RBG_13_37_8
TTAATTTTTGAGCAGACCCTAAGATTACTATCTGTTTCATTATAAGAATTTCCACCAGAACTCGCGTATTCTGATGCTTCCACTGTTAATAAAAAATCTCCCTGTACGCTAAGAACATTGTGTTGATTCATGTCAGCATAGCTTTGCTGAACGATACAGAACAGTACGCAAATAGTGCTACTTACTATTGGTTGGAAAATTGAGGATTCTTTGTTTTTGTTTTTCGAGACGATACTACCCATGATGATAGTTCTTCCTTAGATTTTATTTAAATTTAAAAAGCCTATTTACGAATCGCTTCCAGGAAGCGACGCAAAATTTTGCAATGTTTAATAATAGTTTTCATTTCCCAATAAGTCAAGGTGTCACGCACTAATTTATGGAATAGGAATTGGGGAATGGAGGAATATTCAACTTATTATCAACCATTTATTATTTTTATTGTCAACTACATGAAAGAGTATTTGCTGAAGGGCAGGTGCCAGATTCTCCACCTTAATTGCTATTTCTGGATAAGCAGCATGAAATACCCTGAAAATCTCATCGGCAAATCCTTGACCAATGGATTTCACTTGTCCGAATTCAAAAATAATCTCCTTGAATTTTTCCAGGCCAAAAAGCATTCTTCTTGCTTCTGACCGCGATATACATTCTTTCTGAAAAATTCTTACGGAAATTTTTGTACGCTCAAATTTGTAATCAAAACTTTCCGGCGCATATAATTCAAAAATATCTTCAAGCTGACGTTTGGAATTTTTTTCTATGCTGAATAGTGCTTCTGTTCCACGAAAATTTCGTTTTTCTTCTACATATAAATCATCTTTTATCGTATCAAAAACAAAATATATTTTATGTGAACGGAAAGTCAATTTATCGCATGCTTTTGACGTGAAAAAAATACCTTCACCCGTATGTTTTTCTGGAATTGTTGTCGTTTTGCCTTTGATGAGTTCTCCTACCGCTGCTTCCTCATAGCGAAGATTATATTTTTTATATATCGAATGAAAGATGCCAATTCCATAATCGCGAATCCGCACAGTGTATCGGTACTGATGAACAGTAATTTCAATCTCACATAGCTGTGACTTTGAATGCTCGATTGCATTGTTCAATAATTCTGTAAAGGCATAATTCATAATACCATACACGTTATTCTTTGCTTTTTTTTGAAGGTTCAGAAAAATATCCGCTTCTCTAAAAATAACATGTTCTTCAAGATCCTTCAGTTTCAGCGTTCTTGAGAAAACACGTTTTATTGTGTTATTTTTAGATGGCAATGTATAGAATGCTGCTTTTGTTGTTTCATGTTTGAAAATACGTTCTTCCTCGATCAATTTTTTCAGATGTTTATGAACTGCTTGTCGGGACATTCCTAATATTTTAATCAACTCATTACTTCGCACAGATTTACTATTTTTAATATAATTATATATCTTTTCTTTAGTATTCATAGATTTTATGTTATATAATTATCAACCAATTGTCAAGCATCATTACTTTATATAAGCGGCTGATAGCTGTGGCTGTTATAGGGAATGGGGAGCAGGCGACAGAAGTCATGGAGCAGGGGACAGAAAGCTTAGCTTCAACCTCGCATTTTTTCTGTTCCCTGCCCCCTGTTCACTGTTCCCTATTCCCTATTCTTCATTTGTTTCAGTTTGCTCCATTGCAGTCC
>MFGW01000230.1:1683-6201 GCA_001780385.1 Candidatus Fischerbacteria bacterium RBG_13_37_8
AGATAAAGAAAATGCCGATGAGCAGAACCGGTCCTACAGAGACAAGATGATACACGAGGGCTACTGCAGCAGCCGTGCTGTCTGCTACACCAAGCCATACTAAGCCGATGCGGACTGCCCAGTGAAAACCGCCCACACCTGCCGGCGTTGGTATGGCAATACCTAATACCAGCAAGCCCATGATGAATATACTATCGGTAAATAACATGGCAGGCACAAATGCCCAGATAATAAATGCTGTCGCTATGATAATATTAAACCAGAAAACAAATGAAATTGCTATTATTCGCAGCATTAAAAGAGGATGTTTCAGAACAAGCAAACCATTGGAAAAAGACAGGGCAAGCTCTATCAGTTTTATCCTGAATTTCTCAGAGCTCCAGAAGAATATTCCGTTGATCACTTTATTTATTATGCCAGGTTTGTATCCCCAGAGGAACAAGAAAATAATACCGCTTATTCCTATGAGTAATGCAATCATACTTGATTTTTGTACTACGGCAAACCATGATGAATTTGCATGCCTTGCGGAAAAAAAATAAAGATAGATGGCGAAATAAGTCAGCACGCATAACATATCTATGATACGTTCCAGGACTACGGTTGCCAATGCGCTTGATTTGCTGATATTCTCCCATGCACCAAGCAGGTATGGTCGTACTAATTCACCTATTCTGCCCGGCAACAGTATGGTTACGCTAAAACCTACCATCATTGCCTTGAAAAGATACATTTTGCGTGTTACTTTTACCGGCAGGAGTAAATATTTCCACCTGATTACCCTGAAAAAAAATGCTGCTAATCCTAGTGCCAGACAGGCAATTATCCATGAAATGCGTGCGCTGGCAAGTGCTTTCCATAATTCCTCATAATCAATGGAGAGTAAAAAACTTGCGAGGAGCGCCAACCCTAATAGTAATACAATTATTAACCGCGTTTTACTCAAATGTTACCTTCTATTGCACATATCCAAGGCTTTTAAGATCTTCCATCATTTCTTTTTCTGCTGCATCCGTGGGCACCGCTTTACTGCTGACAGGACCGACACCATAACTGGCAATACGTTTGTCCCCGCGTTTCTGGAATATTGGATCGCTGAATGCTTCCTTTATTGCCTTTCCATCCATATCCCGTGCTAAAGGCTCATTAAATGCATACAATATAGTAGGAGTTATATTGTATATATTTGCATTTTCAATTTTACCCGGTATGACATCTTTACCATACATAATAATGATACCGCGCGGCGGCTCATCCGGATACGAATGCCCTATCATCGGATTATGATCATATCCTCCGCCATGCCACATAAATCCATGGTCGGAGATTATAATAATGGTAGTATTTTTATCTGCAATGGACATTACTTCTCCGAGAAAATCATCGGCAAATTTATACGCAGGAAGCATTACTTCTGCATATTTTTGATCAAGTTCATGGATCAATTTAAATGCTTTATGACGCACTGCTTCATCCTTGCTTCTTATGCTATCAAGCTTAATCTGGGGCACCGTGTCTTCAAGATATTGCTTGTCGATAAATTTCCAGCCAAGATGTGCATATACATCAGTAATACGCATTACCACGCCAAAAAAATCTGGCTGTTTTTTTCGCAGCATATGCAAAGACCAATTAGCAGTCATTTGATCATGCCCGACATACAAATGAATCTGGCTGAACATGTTTCTGAAAAATTTAGAAGGAGAAAAGAATTGTTCTACTTTCTCCTGCGAATATGTTTCAAATCCATATTTCATCATAATAGGAATTGTATTAGCAGGTTTTAAGAGGTAAGGTTTCAATTCATTAATAAGTTCAGGGGGATATACTAAATTTTTTTCATTAGCGATAGATGGTTTTATGATAGCAGTTCTGAGACGGTCACTGATAAGGAAACCATTCACTGGTGTTGCCGGATAGGTCACCCACCAATTCACTACACCAACCGTATAATTTTTCTTCCCTAAGATTTCCCATATAGTTGCAGCAGTGCGGTGTTTCCCGGTAATAAGTTGAACGCGTTGTATTTTTGCCTTTGCATCTTCAGAAACATAAGTCCAGTCAACAATACCATGTTTTTCCATCTTTTTTCCTGTGGCGATTGATGTCCACAGCACGGCAGATTTTGTCGGCTTTGTCGTTTTCAGTTCTCCATAGGCTGCATTTTTCATTATTTTTTCAAAATTCGGTAATTTATGTTCTTTCATAAGCGGATTAAGAAATTTCCATGTCGCACCATCTAAACCGATTACTATTACTTTATGTTTATGATAAAAATATTTCCAGGCCAGCAAACCACCTGACAAAATCAGTAGCAATAAAATAATAATGATAATCTTTTTCAAAACGATATCACCTCGTTTATTTATAAACAACGTGTATTAGATTAAGTTATTTGCTTCCATATTATATATATAATTCAGTAATAATGCAAAATCTAACCAAAGGCAAAGGTTAAGGTTGAGGTTAAGGTTAACCTTATTCTTCTTTTTCTTCGTGCGCTTCGTGGTTAATTTTTTACGGATGTATTGCAATAAAAAGCAGAACGTGGCAAAATAATAGTTCAATGAAGGTGCTCACTGATCACTGTTCACTTTTTTTTAGGAGGATCTCACCATGGCAGAAAAATACGTATACTTTTTTGAACCGGGAAATGCTGAAGGCTCAGCAAAAATGAAAGAAACACTTGGTGGTAAAGGTGCCGGTATTGCAGAAATGTCTAATTTAGGAATTCCCGTTCCACCGGGTTTTACTATCAGTACAGCAGCATGCTGTATATTTTATGAAAGCGGCAGTAAATTGCCCAATGAAGTGGAGCAACAAATAACTGCTAATCTTAAGCATCTTGAGGAAGTCACCGGTAAAAAATTTGGTGATAAAAATAATCCGCTCCTTGTCAGTGTAAGGAGTGGTGCAAAATTTTCCATGCCGGGCATGATGGATACTATACTTAATCTTGGTCTGAACGAAGAAACCGTAGAAGGCATGGCTGTTTTAACAGGAAATAAACGATTTGCGCTTGACAGTTTCAGGCGTTTTCTTCAAATGTTTGGAAATGTCGTGCTTGGTATTTCCAAAAATAAATTTGAGGAAATACTCAGTGATGTCAAGCAGGAAGCAAATATTACTCTTGATATAGACCTTACGGAAAAACATCTCGAAGAAATCATAGGGTGCTACAAAGCATTAATCGAAAAAGAAACAGGTAGTTCTTTCCCGGAAGATCCGCTTACGCAGCTTCATATGGCAAAATTAGCAGTATTCCGGTCATGGAATAATGACAGAGCGAAGTATTACCGCAAACAGAACGATATACCGGATGATCTTGGTACAGCTGTAAATATCCAGGCAATGGTTTTTGGAAATATGGGTGATAATTCTGCCACAGGTGTAGGTTTTACACGCAATCCTGCAACCGGTGAGAAAGTATTTTATGGAGAATTTCTACCAAATGCCCAGGGAGAAGATGTAGTTGCTGGAATCCGCACACCTCATAAAATTACCGATCTTGAAAAAATACTTCCCGATGCATACGCAAAACTATTGGACATAACAAAAAAACTTGAATTGCATTACCGTGATGTGCAGGATTTTGAATTCACAATAGAGCGAGGAACTTTATATATGTTGCAGACGCGTGTAGGCAAACGCACAACAAAAGCGGCGGTAAAAATTGCGGTTGATATGGTAAAAGAGGGTGTAATCACAAAAGAAGAAGCATTAATGCGGATAGATCCTATTCAGATCAATCAGTTATTGCATCCTATAATAGATCCGAAAGCGAGCGGAGAAGTAATTGGAAAAGGATTGCCGGCTTCACCCGGCGCAGCGGTCGGAACAATTGTTTTTAATGCTGAGGATGCGGTAAAGGCAGCCACAGAGAGAAAGGAGAAGGTAATACTGGTGAGGTTGGAAACCGTTCCGGATGATATTCATGGAATGGATGTTTCGCAAGGTATATTAACAGCACGAGGAGGTATGACATCGCATGCAGCAGTCGTCGCAAGAGGAATGGGCAAACCATGTATTGCGGGATGCGAGGAAATGAAATTATATGAAGATAAAAAAGAATTACAATTACGCGGAAAAATACTACACGAAGGGGATTCTATAACCATCGATGGTACGACTGGAGAAGTGATTCTTGGATCGATGTCACTAATTCTGCCCGAGTTAACGGGTGAATTTGGTGAATTAATGGAATGGGCGGACAAAGTGAGGCGATTAGGGATCCGAGCCAATGCAGATATACCGCGCGATGCTATAGTAGCTAAGAAATTTGGTGCACAGGGAATCGGATTATGCCGGACAGAACACATGTTTTTTGCCGAAGAACGTCTCCCCATCATGCAGGAAATGATATTAGCTACAACGAAAGAAGCTCGTATCAAAGCTTTACAAAAATTGCTTCCCTTTCAAAAAGATGATTTCTTTGGTTTATTTAAAGCAATGGGCGGATATCCCGTTACGATAAGGCTTTTAGATCCACCCCTGCATGAATTTTTACCTCGGCGCGAA
>MFGW01000230.1:6211-7562 GCA_001780385.1 Candidatus Fischerbacteria bacterium RBG_13_37_8
AAGAAATTGCCGATTTGAAATTTCAAATGAAATCAGCGATCTGCATTAATGATGTGGATAAAATTCTTTTGCAATTACAAAGCAAGGAGACATTATTAAGCAGGGTCAATGAACTTCATGAGATGAATCCAATGTTAGGACATAGAGGATGTCGTCTTTCATTATCTTATCCTGAAATAGCCGACATGCAATGTCGTGCTATTTTTGAAGCTGCCGTCGAATGTTATAAAGAAGGACTCAAAGCCATTCCGGAAATTATGATACCGGTAGTAGGATTATCAGATGAAATAAAAATATTGCGTAAGCAAATTGAAGCGCTTGCCGATGAAATAATGAAAAAATATCACTTGAGAATTTTATATACCGTGGGAACAATGATAGAACTACCACGAGCCTGCATCGTAGCAGATAAAATAGCACAATATGCAGAATTTTTCTCTTTTGGCACAAATGATCTCACTCAGACTACCTATGGATTTTCACGCGATGATGTCAACAAGATACTTCCGTTTTATCTTGAAAAAAATATTTTATCCGTAGATCCTTTTCAAAGTATTGACGAGGAAGGCGTAGGAGAATTAGTTAAGATAGCAGTTCAGAAAGGCAAAAAAGTACGCGGTGATTTAAAAATAGGGATATGCGGGGAACATGGCGGAGATCCTAAATCTATAGATTTTTGTCACAGGGCGGGTCTTTCGTATGTATCATGTTCACCCTACCGTGTGCCAATTGCACGTCTTGCGGCAGCACAGTCAGCCCTGAAGGAGAAACTGACCGTCGAGGTCTCCAGTTCACTATAAATTAGGGACTGGGGACTGGGGACTAGGGATTGGGGAATGGCTACCCATGCCAATTTCTCTATTCCTAACCACAAATAATTCTACACCAAATAAATATATGATGCTCAACAGCCCTTCTTCCTTCCCCAGTCCCTAGTCCCCAGTCCCCAGTCCGGGGGTGTTTACTTTTAAAAAAAAACGTGGTAGAATAGTTTTAGCATATGAACGAGGATCGGCATACTATTGAAGAGTTAAAAAGTGCTATTGAAGCAATACTATTTGTAAGTGCTAAGCCAATAACGAAAAATACTATTCAAAAAGTCTTATCTATCAATGGTAATATTGAGTTATTAGACCGTGCATTGCAGGATTTAATAACAGAGTATAATAATTCTGAAAGAGGAATTTTTATCAGGGAAGTAGCAGGGGGGTATCAGGTTGCTTCACGCGAACAATATGGTGATATTATTAAGCGATTATTCCAGGAGAACCGCAGACGGAATTTATCACGGCACGCATTAGAAACGCTTGCGGTTATTGCTTATAAGCAGCCGATCACGCTTGCTGAAATT
>MFGW01000231.1:0-3144 GCA_001780385.1 Candidatus Fischerbacteria bacterium RBG_13_37_8
GATTGTTCCTTTTGTATTTAGTCTTGGATTCGGTATGACAATTGCGCTGATCATTCTTGATTTTTACGTTCGAAATAAAAGTACAAGAATTGAAGAATTTTTAAAAGTATTTCCATATTGTTATACCGCTTGTGTTTTTGCTCTTCTAATTGTTTTTTGGAAACAAGCTAAATTTGTCTCTAAATTGTTGAATACTATTTTGATGAATGCTTTACGTTATAAAGATAAGAATAGCATAAAATCGATAAGCACTATTTATCCTATGAAAAACTTTTTACTATAAATGCTGTTGTTTTTGACCAGCTATTGGCTTATCATATATTGAATCATAGAAAATATGATTTGATTTTTTAAACATTAAGTATGGAATAATAATGAAGCTAAGTATATTGCTTTCTCATCCAGGCAAACAACATAGTTATCAACTGTTAAGTGCATTACATAATGCACAATTCATGACCAAATATGTCACTTCTATATGGTATGAAAGCAATAAATTCCCGTATAGATTACTTAATCTACTTCCAGCGAATTTAAGGAAAATAGCCATAAGTAAATTGGAGAAGTACTATCAACAAGATATTAGTTCTTTAGATATTATTCAATTTCCATATATTGCATTGTTAATGATGTCTTACTGTAAAATCAGGAGAAGATCTAATGCCGAAAAAGGTATTTTCTATCTCTGCAAAATCCATGATAAGTATGTTTCAAAATTAATAGAAAAGGAACCATATGATATTGTAATAGGATATGAGTTATCATCTCTTCGTACTTTCATCAAAGCAAAATCACATGGAATGGTTACGATTATGGACCATGCACAGGTTCACTATAAATATATTGAATATTTAAGAAATACTTATCATGAGTTTAGAGAATTATCATTGAATAACCATTTTGAAAGTAGAATAAATGCTTTCAAAAATCAAGAAATGAAGTATACAGATTATATAATATGCCTTTCTAATTTAGCTAAAGAGACGATGACTAACAATGGAATTGAAGCAAATCGGATTTACACCGTTAGCCTTGGCTTTGAGTCTAAGCATTTTGCGTTAAAAACATTCAATAAAGATAAAAAGAGCTTTACAATTTTATATGTCGGAACAATAACAAAAAGAAAAGGTTTACATGTACTTTTAGAATCGTTTAAGCAACTAAATTTACAAGAATCTAATCTCATACTTGTCGGAGGGGAATCTGATGGAATGGACCTCCTGGAAAAATACAAAGGCCTCTATACTCATATCCCATTTGTCAGACAGGATGAATTGCAAAAGTATTATCAAGATGCTGATGTTTTTGTATTGCCATCTATACTGGATAGCTGGGGTATGGTTGTATTAGAATCAATGGCATGTGGGACTCCTGTAATTATTTCTGAGAACACGGGAGCGAAAGATATTGTTACTGATGATGCGGGATTCGTAATACCAGTAAATGATATAAAAGCTCTCAAAGAAAGAATATTATTTTTGTACAATAATCGTAATAAAATACAGGATATGGGGAAAAAAGCTTATGAAATTGCTCAACATTATACGTGGAAAAATTATAAAGAAAAAATAAAAGAAATTATTATTGATATTGCTAAAAGAAGTAATAAGCACAAAAATCCTCATTGATTTGGAGATATAAAAAAGAAGCTTCAAAATCTAATCTTGATATTCTTTTTTTATTGCAATTAAAGAGAGGGATAATAGTCTCAGTATCATTTAACAAAGAGAACATAGCATCTCCTTGCGACGCTATGTTCTCTTTCCGGTTTGGTATGAAATCATGAATATAAGTCTCCTGAGTTTGGAATATATTGGTTGAATTATCTTTGAGACTATGACACAGTTATAAAATGAATATTACGCTTGATAGAGAGAAACAAAAAGCTGAAAGTTCACACCAGTTAAGCCTTACTGTAAAATACATTATCCTCATTCTTGCCTGTTGCAGTTAAACTATTTTCTTATGAGGTTTTATGTGACTGGTGATTTTCTGCGAAATCAAAACTTTCAGCAAGCAGTATCGGATAACCTGCTTTTGTAGGCGTCTTATAGTGAGCACTTTCTTACTGTCACTTATATCATTTGGAAATACTTTGCATTATTTTTCTATCCGGTATATCTTTCACCTGACTATTCTATTGGATCTTTTGATCTTGTCACAAGAGCATCTGACTCAAGGTTTATCATAAAATAAGTTTCCCTTCTCTTAGTTTTCTCTAAATAACTATAGATAGGTTGAGACTAAGGTTAAGGAATAAAGATGGTCTTAATCTTTTTCTATGTGCGATGTTCTGGAGGGAACTGAGTACTTACTGCATTACAATTTGCAAGTCAAATGACTCATGGTTATAATACTTTATTATTAATGATTGTCAGGAAAAAATAATATGAATTCCAGGATATCAAAATCATTTAGCTTCCTCCTTGGTGCACTGCAGGTAATGGCATATGCAGGTCTGTTTATATGGATGTTTATGACTTTTACTCTGATGCAAGAGCAGGTTCATGCACTTGCCTATACTTCACATGCTTTATCATTGCTTGCACGTCTGATGGCTGATTTTTCGATTGTTCCTTTTGTATTTAGTCTTGGATTCGGTATGACAATTGCGCTGATCATTCTTGATTTTTCCGTTCGAAATAAAAGTACAAGAATTGAAGAATTTTTAAAAGTATTTCCATATTGTTATGCCGCTGGCGCCCTTATACTATTAATTACTTTTATAGCATTGTGGCTTCTTGATTTAAAATATTTACCACTGCTTGAAATTGATGGAAAAAATCCGTTTCAGATTGTTTTTCTCACTTTATTGATCGTCACTTTGCTTGCTTTAGCCATGGTGATTCTTTTTACTAAATATAGGCGAACTCCTTATCTATACGTTCTTTTTGTAATTCCCATAGTCGCTATTGCATTGCTGATGGTATTGTTTACTGGAGGAATTTTGGCAGAGAAATTTGGTATGGCGCTCCCCATATTATTCCCCAAGTTGCTATGGGTCACTATTGCAGTTGCTACAATTATTATGTTTCAGGCAATTATGGTGCTTCATGTTAAAAAGAGAGGCATTACAATTAATCCTCATCACTTTGTGTGTTTTTGCACAAGCTTATATTGCTATGCCTTGTGCTCACTTATTTC
>MFGW01000231.1:3229-3354 GCA_001780385.1 Candidatus Fischerbacteria bacterium RBG_13_37_8
ATTTTTTATATTGTAATGTGGATAGTAATCCTCTTTGTTCCTAAAAAGAATCAACTGAAAAAAGGAGGTACATTATGATTCTGCGTTTTTTTCCGATTGAATTTGATTTTATTGCGGCCTTTGAA
>MFGW01000231.1:3561-3710 GCA_001780385.1 Candidatus Fischerbacteria bacterium RBG_13_37_8
CTATTACCTTTACACCAATTATAAAAGATGGAGAATCTCTGAGCAGGGAAGAGCGATTGAGGAGCATGACCTACCGGCCGAGTTCGTTTTTTCTATTTTACCTTGCGGGGAAACTGCTATCTTTTAAACCATTTGCTTTTCACTTGTTT
>MFGW01000231.1:3834-12061 GCA_001780385.1 Candidatus Fischerbacteria bacterium RBG_13_37_8
CTGCAGCAAATGCAGCTTCTAATCCGGAACTATTTATGACATGTTTTGGGATGGTGAGTCTTTTGTTTCTGATAAGTGAAGATCCAAAATATTTTAGATTTTTTAAAATTTTTGGTAGGCACAAAGGCACAGCGGTAAAAAGGCACAGAGCTATGGAAAATGCCGAGGAAGACTCTTTGAGAGATAGTGAAGAAAAATGTGGGAAAGCTAAGTATCTTTTTGCCTCGTTATTTTTTTTGGCTGCACTACTGGCAAAAGAAAATGCAATAATATTGACAGTTGTTTTTATTGTTGTATTTGCTTACCTGCACTTTGTTTCTGGTTCAAAGATTTATAAAGGGAGAGAGCTGATTATTGGAGTAACGTTGATTGTCCCGCTGCTTATTTATTTTCTTATGAGGTCTCATGTGACTGGTGCTTTTCTGCGAAATCCAAACCTTCAACAAGCGGTACTGGATAACCTGCTTTTGCAGGCGTCTTTTAGTGAGCGCTTTCTTACTATTATTTATATTATTTGGAAATACATAGCATTATTTTTCTGTCCGGTAAATCTTTCACCTGACTATTCTCTTGGGTCTTTCGATCTTGTCACAAGAGCATCTGACTCAAGGTTTATCATAGCTTTGGTTTCGCTTTTCTTCGTTTTCATTTTGACTATTGTGTTAGCAATAAAAAAACGATGGATTGCTGTTTTAGGGTTGTTCATCTTTTTCATTGGATTGCTGCCTTTCCTTAATATCTTTTTTATAGGCAGTGCGATAATGGCAGAACGTTACTTGTATTTTCCTTCAGTTGGATTATGCATGGTGTCAGGGTATATCGCAGGAATTTTTACAGAGCACTCTCTGAAGAAATGTAAGTATACAGCTTATGTTGTGTTTACAGTAGTAATTGTTGTGTTTTTAGTGTTATGCATAGAGCGTAACAGGGAATGGAAGAATGATGATGTATTATTTAGCAATGTTCTTCGTGTTTTTCCTGATAATATGAGAGCATTGAATAATCTTGCCATCGTATATTTTGATAAAGGAAATTATGAGAAGGCCCTCCCGCTTTATGAACGGTTAGTGCAGAAATATCCCAATTATTATCCCGGGCATATAGGCGCTCTTTATTCTAATTATTATTTGAAGAAGTATAATGAAGCGCTCAAGTATGCCTATATTGCAGTTAAAATGTTTCCGAAAGATGAGAATTTTTATATTCTACTGGGGGAATTAAATGAACGGACAGGTAATTTTCAGCTGGCGATACATGCTTATATGGAAGGAATTAAGCAATTGCCCTATTCATTTTTACTTCATTATCAATTGGGATACCTGTATTATAAGGAAGGATATTATCAATTAGCGGAGCAGTATTTTGAAAAGGCGCTATTACTAAATCCGTCATTATGCAAGGAAGGTGGTGCCTGGCACTCACAATTCACAACTCGCTTCTGCCGATGATTTCCTGTTGAATCAAGTTGACTAAACTTGTATTATACATCCGGGGCGAGTTGTGAATTGTGATGCCAGGCACTATTATTTAATGGTGGCGAGGATAACTCCGGAGATAATGAGGATGCCGGACAGTATGATTCCTGCGGTTAGTTGTTCTCCAAGCAGTATGATGGCAAATAAAGTACCTATGAGGGGTTGAGTATAAATAAAAATGGCGACAACTGATGAACTGACATGTTTCAGTGCAATTGTGTTGAGCAGGTAAGGAGCGAAGGTTGAAAAGAGGACGATGATAATGGGGACATAGTATTCATTCAGGGGGATCATGGATAATTTGGCATTGAGCAGGTTATTATAGCAAAAGGGAAGACATTCGATTGTAGAGAATAAGAATACATAGGTTATAACGGTAAATGGATGATATCTTGATAGTATTGGTTTAGTCATAACAAGATAGACAGAATATAACAATGAATTTGACAGAATCATAATATTCCCTGTTGTGTGACCGGACAGGGCGAACTTATCGAGCCCAATGATAGAGAGAACGCCGCTCAGAGCTATGAGGATGCCGAGTAATTTCAGCCTGGTGATTTGTTCCCGGGATACGATATTAGCAATAATCAGGGTAAAAATGGGAATAGTGGTAATAATAATGCTTGCGTTAATAGCTGTGCTTAGCGAGACACCTTTTAAAAAAAGATACTGATTGCCCACTACACCAAATAGGCTTAGCAAAGCAAAATATAAGTAATCCTTAATTCGATGTATTTTCTCATACATGAAAAAGAAAAATACAAGTGCAAATAATAATGAAGAGCCTGCAATTCTGAAAAATAGTATTGATTCAGGGGCAAAGCTTTTAAAAGCTATCTTAGATAATGAGGGGAGTATGGCAAACAGGAATTGAACCATAAATAGTTCAAAAAGATAAATGAAAGTAGGTGAAGAAGCATATTGATTTAGATTCAATTGAGAATTTTTATGCATTTGCTAATTATTGCTACGAAGACCTTCCGTGTCAATAGATTACGTTTATTTTTTACCGCCATGTGAGGGCAGACACACGGGTCTGTCCCTATTATGTGCTTGCAAGGAAGGCACATTATAAACGCCAGAGATAGGAAGCTTTAAAGAAAAAGCCGCGTTTAGTTTCAAGAAAATTATCTGATCCGATATAGTGATCCTGTCCCCTTTGGATTTTTTCATAAAGAGAGCCATAGCCAAAATATATTACTGTTACTGGAATATAAGTAAATGAAGCAATGAAATCGGTGCTGAATTGTTTCCGGAAGGAATTATATTCAAATATTGCTCGAAAGAAGAGATATTTACTCCATTGATAGGTATTTTTGCTTCGAATGATCAGGCAATCATATTCCTTGATGGAATCAGAATCACGGTAGAAATCTGAATAGATAGCGCTCAGGTCAAAATGAACTTTTTCAGAAGGCAAATACGTTAATGTCACATTTGCATCGTTTCCATGTCCCTGAAAAGGCGTTTCAATATAACGTATCTTTTTTTGGTAAAAATAAGAAACACTGATAAAAAATTGCTTTGTCAATTGACTGCTTGCCCCTGCACGCAGTGCACTAGTATTAAATTTTTCACTGAGAAAAATCTCTGTAACATACCTTGCGCCTGCTATAAAGGAAGAATTTTTCTTAAGCATGAGTCTGATGTCAAAAGCATTAAATGTTTCATATAGTCCGCTGAATTTATCTCTCACCTGCCGGCTATGGATCATTGGATCGATTCTTAATATAGTGTTTGATTGCGGGTAGAACATACGCATAATTCCTGCTTTAAATCGTGTAAGACCTGCTCTGGTGATGTAACCTACTTCAGTATGAAAATTCTCAGAAATATCATGCAAACCTAAAGCGCATAAATAGTATCAATTGTATTTTTTTCTCCTAGTTTACCGAGAAGCTTAATTCCTGCAAATGGATCAATTATTGATCTTGTATGTACGATTTCGCTCAAGGGATCACTGCTTTCATTGGCACCAAAATTAAACATTTCAATTCCTTCAAGGAAGAAAGGTCTTTTTTCAGGATAAAATAAGGAATAGCGTAAATTGAAATCTACTTGTCCTGCATCTGCTTCTATTTGACTGAAATCAGGATTATAGGCGCCATCAACTATTAAATGTGAAGTTATTCCATATTTGGCAGGAAGACTCACATCTTTCGCACCTCCAGATGATACAAGCCTGCCTTGATCGATGTTGCTGATCTTACTATAGGTGAAAGCAGGAAGCAGTTCAAAAAGTTTGTAATGCTTGACACCGTAAAGTATAAGGGGACGTGTTTGAGTTAAGAAATTAGCGCCTTGTGCTGGATCTAAAGCAGGATAGGTACCTGCCTGGGTAAAACGGCTTATAAACCGTTCAAAAATAACGCCCATTTCTATAGGCTCTTTATAAGAAAAACGAATACTTTTGAATGGGATTTTAATTTCTATAGCGTAGCCTTTCTCATCAATTTTGCCTTCACTATACCATATCATATCAAAGGTGAAATCTTCTTCTCCTGTCTCAAACCGTGAATCCATTTGAATACCAAGCGGATTTACATAAATTGCATAGAGAGATTGCTGATCATTGAATGAGTCGAGATTAACGCAAATCCAATCATCACTGCGTATATTATCTCGTGCCATGACTGCAGCTTTTATTTTCTCGGGTTCATTATCAAAACAGCGAAATGCAAAATATAGATTTTCCTCATCATAGGCATAATAGACGATAGTATCTGCTGCCATCTTTTTATTATAATCGGGATGATAGGTTGTAAAACCGGTCTCCTGTGGTGCCATTTGCCATACTGTATCATCCAATATGCCATCGATTACGGGAGGCGTTTCAGTTTTATAGGGAGCAAAAGGCTGGAGTTTTCCCTGGGTTGCGGCAGCAATTCCTGCAAAGATGAAAATTAGTATAAGGATGGGCAATAATTTTTTTACCATGCTTTTAATGAAAAACCCTTTTTTTCTATAGGACGATTATCATTGAGACAATGTTCATTGGTCAGTTTTTAGCTAGTTTGTATGTATTGGATTCCCTCCAATAAATTACTAAAAGAGAGAGGTTAAGGTTGAGGAAGGTAGGAGTTGAATTTGAGGTCGGGGTTGAGGATGAAATTAAGGGCAAATGATTCCTTTAGCGGAGCACTTTGAAAAAATTCTGAAACGTATATATAATGTTTTTATGAAGACAGCAAATATAACATGAGGTATAACAATGAAGATCTTGGTCATTTCAGATACTCATATACCAGAAAGAACCCAATCATTACCGCGACAGCTTTTAGATGAAGTAAAAAGTTGCGATGCTGTAATACATGCGGGGGACTTTACTGCCTATTCGTTTTATGAAAATCTCAAATCAATAAGCAAGCAGTTGCATGCGGTAAAGGGCAATATGGATGATAATCGCATCAGCAATGTATTACCATCTAAATCAATTATATCATTCCATGCTACTACCGTTGGTATCATGCATGGCATAGGACCACCGCAGGGTTTGCAAGAACTTATTCGAAATTCTTTTAAAGATGACAAGATTGATGTACTTATATATGGGCATAGCCACACTGCTGTATGGGAAAGGAAAGATGATATTTATATGCTTAATCCCGGCAGTGCTACTGATTTTATTATTGCAAGGAAACGAAGCTATGCTGTTCTTACTATCGAGGAAGAGTCATTCGGTGCAGAAATAAAATGGGTACAATAAATTAGGCGTCCTGAAATTTCTTCAAGGTATTGCTTTAGTAGAATTTGAATCGAGCATATCCTTGATTGGGGAATAGTAATTAGGGATTGGGGAATAGTGTATTTGCGGATGCATTGCATTATTAGATCATGATTCTAATATTTCATCATTTCATTGTCCTGCTTGAGTCTATGTTTATGCCTATTGCAATTCCTATAGAGCGCGGGTCCATTCGACCATATTTTTTAGGTATCCATGTCCGGTTTACAGTAAAACTAAGAAATTTTGGAGCATGATGATCTGACATAATGCTTTGAAGAGAAATTGTTTTCCAGCCTGCTTTATGCCAGGTCACCTTTTTAAATAATTTATTCCCGTAGTAAATTTTTACTATTACTGGATTTTGTTCAATATCCGGATGCATTGCCATAAGCTGTAATTTTTCAACATGATTTTTCATTGGCAGAACAGCATATTTACCCATCCAGCATGCTGTTGTATGACCGTTCCATATTTCTTCATTATGCAGTCCAAAACCATCTATTCGGATGTTGTATGATAAGATTTCTTTTTCTATCATTGATGACAGGAATTGAAAGAAAAGAATAAGTGAAATAATAATTACCATACTTAATTTTAAGTAATGCTTATTTGTTGCAGTAAGAGAGTGATGGGGAGGAGAAGATTTATAATGAATAGAGCAAGCAACAATCCAGAAGAGTGTCCCAATACAAAGGGCATAGAACATTTCCTGATAAAGCGAATAAATGCCGAATAATGAAAATGCAAGCAGTTTTGCAAGGTCTGAAGCAAGGTGATTTTCTTTATAAATTTTGTAGCTTTTCAGCCAGGTATAAAAATAAAGAACAAGATAGCCAATTAAACCTGTTATGCCTGTGCAGGCTAAGAATTGGAAATATTGATTATGTGCTGTTCCATGAAGATATACATATCCGGGACTGTCGATTGGTCTGTAATCGGTATAACGCCAGCCGTATGAGTCAAGCCCCAAGCCAGATAAAGGAGAGTCCAGAAACATATCTATTGCTGCTGCCCAATATCTTGTCCGGTTATTTTCAAAAAATTTTTCGATGAATCTATCTTTAAATTGCTCTGGTTCAAGAACATAGACAATAAAAATAGAAATGAGCAGAAGAATAATACAAGTAATGAATAGTGAAAACAGGATTTTTCGCTTGACAGTTCCCCTGAAGATAAACCATAGACAAAGCAATGCAAAAAGTGCAACAATACCACCGCGTTGAAAGGTGAGAATTACGGAGAGAATATTAATCCAGAACATTAAAAAATAAATTGTTACTAATCGTTTTGAATGGTTTTTCTTTAAAAATACAATAAAAAAGGGGAGCGTCATTGTAATATATTCTGCGAACCATGCTGGATGCCAGAAAATAGATTGCAAACGGTGTTCAGAAGGAAATGTGGAAGGTCGGATTTTTTCCAGGTCAAGAATATTAAAAAAGCCAAGCAATCCTATCAGACTATAGAAAGTTGCACTTGTGCAAAAGAAAAATGGCAATGATTCATCAAGTTCATGAATTATTTTTTTTCTTATCAATAAAAAAGCAAAAATGATCCACAAAATAAAAACCATGATATTGCGCAATGAGATAAGTGATTGTTCAGCAGGGGAGTCAATTATACGTGTTATCCAATCTAAAGGAGCATGGAAATAATATAAGGATTTAAATAACTCACCGTAGTAAGGAAGCAGAGACAGGAAAAGTAGCAATAAGAAAATAAAGGAAATCTTGAAAAAACCATTGCTAACGGATGGTGTCTCTTTTTTATGAAAGAGGAGACCTGTTATCATACCAGTCAGGAGCAAAAAGAAATAAGTGTTATTTGGATAGTGAGGGTGCTGTCCGAGCAAAGGAAGCAGGCAAATAAAAGAGGCAAGACAGTACTTCGGCTTATAGACAGCGAATAAAGCAAAAAAAATAAAAAGGAGCGCGGGCAAATAATTCATAGCAATTTTTATTTTTGATTCTTTTGCGGAAGTTCCTTAAGTAATTGTGAAACTTCCGGATGTTCTTCGCACCATATTGAAAATTTAAGGTAGCGCTCTGCATTGGTAAAATCATTAATTGAAAGATAATATGTGCCTCTTAGATAATGTAATTCCCAATCATATGGAGCAATGAGAATAGCTTTGGTAAGATCCTCGAGGCTTTTTGCATATTGTTTATGATCAATATTTTCTCTAATTCTGTTTTTATAACCAGCAAGAGCGGCCTGCTTGTTCTTCTCTACCTGTATATTATTAAAGGATTTGTATTTGAAGCTCATTTCTTCATCAAAATCAAATTGCAATTTTAAATAACTAGTGAAGTCTTCGCTAAATTTTTGTTTTGCCTGGGTGTAATGTCCAAATTCATTTCCAAGTTCATTACACATACGCACGGCTACATCGTTTTTTTCATTTTTAGCAATATACTCAAGCATGAAATGCGCAGAAAAGCTTTTAGGAAATTTGTTCAGGAAAGAAATAAGATATTTCTTTGCTTTCATAGGTTCTTTCAAAAGAAATGAAAGGATTGCTTTATTGTATAGCAATTGAAAATCATCTGGCAGTATATTCAATGCCTGACTTAGATACCATGAAGCATGTTCATATTTTCCCTGCTTCATAAGAACAGTGCTCATGTTATTGAAAAGAGATGAAGAACGGCAAAACTTAGAACCTTCAAGATAAGCAAGAAGAGCATTGGACAGTTCATTTTGTAAAGCCAGTATATTTGCTTTATAAAAAAGTGCTTTCGTATAGAGAGAGGAATTAGCTGGAGTAGTATTATAATATTCTAATGCTTTATCATATTCGCCAAGCTCATAGTAAGTAGTTCCCATCAAGAGAATTGCAGCTGCGAATGTTTTATTTTCCTTAAGTGATTGTTTAAGAAATTTAATTCTATTTTCAGGTTGTTCCTCCTGTAATGCTTTGCAGTACATTTCAAAAGAATATGGTGAAATAGTTTTAAAGATATCATTCATGGAATGTGTTTTAATGCCCTGAGTATTCAGATAATCGACTAGGTTTTTAACC
>MFGW01000231.1:12072-14276 GCA_001780385.1 Candidatus Fischerbacteria bacterium RBG_13_37_8
AAAAGAAATTATATTTTCAAGATTGCCTTCAAGATTAATAGCATGTGAAGAAGCTGTTTCGGTATTGAACAGATATGCTTTTATGATAACTTTATTATTAACCATTTCAAGACTGCCGATCAGGGCATACTTGATGCCATTGATGGATGCCATTTTCATAAGCGTAGCATGAGTGAGTGTCATATGAGGTTCAAGACCCATTTGATCATAGAGGTCTGCAATATCATTTTGTTTCAAAATGTAATCTTCGGGACAATTAATTGATTCGATTAATGAATCTGAGATGCCTTGAGAAAGCCAATACAGTTTTTGATCAGCTATATGATTTTGCAATTCAAAAATAGCGATAGAATTAAAAGCGGATAAATATTTTGAAGAAGAGATTGAGATAAAAATAATGAATAGTATAATTGGAATCCTGGAGAAGCAGTATTTAGAAGCCTCTGTGGAGGCCAATATTTTTTGCAAATGTGATAGCATGATAATACTCCTGTGTTGAAATACGCCGGCTAAGAGAAGCATGTTTAAATGCGTGATAACAAGGTCTGTATTGATCCATAATATTAACATAGGTGTGAGGAGAAATATTTTTGAAGAGGAAGGACAAGCACTCTTCGGTACCGGCAAGATTATTAGGGAGAACCAAATGACGAATCATGAGACCTTTTGTTGCGAGGCCTTGCTCATTAATTACAAGGTCACCAACTTGTCTATGCATTTCCATAATAGCCTTTTTTGCCACGACAAAGTAATATTTAGTATTGACGAGTTTTTCAGATACAGCGGGTGAAGAGAATTTAAGATCAGGCATATAAATATCGACAAAACCTTCTAACAATTTAAGAGCTGCAACAGATTCATATCCCCCGCAATTCCAGACTATAGGAAGCGAGAGCTTATGTTTTTTGGCAAGAATAATTGCTTCGAGGATGTGAGGTAGAAAATGGGTTGGAGTAACAAAATTTATATTATGGCAACCCATATTTTGAAGTTTAAGCATTATTTGAGCAAGTTCTGCAGGATTACTAGGTGAACCTTCAAGCATATGGCTGATAGTATAATTTTGGCAAAAAATACATCCCAGGTTACATCCGCTAAAAAAAATAGTACCTGAACCTCTCCATCCGCTTAAACAATTTTCCTCACCATGATGAGGACCGACACTTGAAATAATGAGATGACCAGAAACTTTACAGTCTCCCTTTTTACCTTCTACTCTTTTTGCCCTGCATGTTCTTGGACATACTACGCATTGAGCTAATAATCGATATGCTTTTTGAATTTTTTCTTCCGGAGTTTCATTCATGAATATAATTCTATATTTTTCAAATGTGTTTAATGTAGCAATTTTTTTAAAGCAAGTCAATTAAGATACTTGATTTTTTTAAAATATTTGTATATATTACGTTTCTATGACCAAAACAGAGAGTTTATTAAAAAAATACAATAACAAACCAAATTATATCATTCAGATTCTACAGGATATTCAGGAAGAGCACAATTATTTACCGAAAGAAGTACTTCATGAAGTATCGAGAGGATTACATATACCATTAAGCAAGGTATACAGTATAGCTACTTTTTACAATATTTTTAGTTTAAAACCGCGAGGTAAACATCTCATCACTGTATGTGTTGGAACAGCATGTCATGTACGAGGAGCACAAAGTATAGTCAATGAATTTGAGCGGCGGTTAGGAATCAAATCCAAGGAGAATACTCCGGATATGGAATATACTCTTGATTCAGTTAATTGTCTTGGTTGTTGTGCAATTGGTCCAGTAGTAGTAAGTGATGGAAAATTTCATGGCGGATTTAAAACTAAGGATGTTGAAAAACTCTTAGGAGAAAAACATTAATGAAACCATCTCTCATCATATCTGCAGGAACCTGTGGATTGGCGAGAGGAGCAGATGAGATAGTAAAGGTTGCTCAAGAATATCGACACGAGAGAGGGCTCGAGAAGGATGTAGAGATTAAGATAACTGGCTGTCATGGTTTTTGCGAAGCTGAGCCTAACGTAATTGTACAATTGAATGGTAAAAAGATATTTTATCAGAAGTTGCGTCCTTCTCATGTCAAGGATATAATTGAAAGAACTATTTTAAAAGGCGAAGTAATTACTGAACTCCTCTGTTCCGAACCAACCACAGATATAAAATATGAAAGTCTTGATGCAATTCCTTTTTATAGCAAGCAAAGGC
>MFGW01000231.1:14288-25619 GCA_001780385.1 Candidatus Fischerbacteria bacterium RBG_13_37_8
GAAATAATCCATTTATAGAGCCGACAGTCATTAGTGATTATATTAAATTAGGTGGTTATTCAGCGCTTAATAAAGTTCTCAAGGAATACGAACCTGAAGCAGTAATAAAAATAATAAAGCAATCTGGATTACGAGGGCGAGGGGGAGCCGGATTTCCTACTGGGAGGAAGTGGGAGATATGCCGCGGCATGCAATCACCGACCAGGTATATAATTTGTAATGCTGATGAAGGGGATCCAGGTGCATACATGGACAGAAGTTTATTGGAAGGGAATCCCCATGCTGTTATTGAAGGGATGATAATTGGAGCATATGCCATAGGGGCACATGAAGGTGTTATTTATGTCAGGAATGAATACCCTCTTGCGGTTGAGAATATAGGTATTGCAATTAAGAGTGCCTATCAGGAAGGTTTTTTAGGACAAGGCATTTTAGGTACTTCATTTAATTTTGATATAACGATAGTAAGAGGAGCAGGGGCATTTGTATGTGGAGAAGAAACAGCGCTTATAGCTTCAATTGAAGGTGAAGCAGGCAGACCGAGACCACGTCCTCCCTATCCGGCTGAAAAAGGGCTCTGGGGAATGCCTACAAATGTTAATAATGTGGAAACTTGGGCGAATGTGCCATTTATCATTAATAATGGCGCAGATTGGTATAGAACCATAGGTACGGAATCGAGCAAAGGGACAAAGATTTTTTCGCTAGTAGGGAAAATACATAATACTGGTCTGGTTGAAGTACCAATGGGCATAACGTTACGTGAAATTATTTATGATATCGGTGGTGGTATTCCGGGTGATCGTGAATGTAAGGCAGTGCAAACTGGAGGACCTTCAGGAGGATGTGTCCCGAAGGAATTTTTGGATGTTCCAATTGATTACGAGAGTTTAGCACAAATCGGTTCTATCATGGGTTCAGGCGGTATGATTGTTATGGATGATCGTACCTGCATGGTTGATATTGCAAAGTATTTTCTAAAATTTACTCAGCAGGAATCTTGCGGTAAATGTCCCCCGTGTCGTATTGGAACCAAACAAATTTTACAGATTTTAGATCGGATTACTGAAGGAAAAGGAAGAAGTAGTGATATTGAACTGCTTGAGAAATTAGGAAATAATATTAAACTTACCTCACTTTGTGGTTTAGGTCAGACTGCTCCTAATCCGGTACTATCGACTATTCGATATTTTCGTGATGAATATGAAAAGCATATTGAAGATAAGAAATGTCCTGCTCATTCATGTCGTGCGCTTATTATTTATTCAATTGATAAAGAGCTCTGTATACAGGCGGGACATGGATGTGGCGCATGCAGGCGTGCCTGTCCTCAGGGAGCTATTTCTGGTGATAAGAACATTGCTCATGTAATTGACTTAGGAAAATGTGATAAATGCGGGATTTGCTACGATACGTGCAAGTTTAATGCGGTATTAGTAGATTAGGAAATTAAATAATGAAGGTATTGAATTTTTAAAAACAGAGGAAAGCATATGATTAGGTTAAAAATAAATGACATACCTATTGAAATAGAAGAAGGCAAGACTGTTCTTGAAGCTGCAAGGGCACACAATATACGAATTCCGACACTTTGCAACCAAGCAGACTTAGCTCCATACGGTGGTTGTCGTTTATGCATGGTAGAAATAGAAGGGTATCAGCGTCCAGTAACTTCTTGTACATTGCCATGCCATGATGGAATGGTTGTTAAAACTGACAGCCCACAGCTTAAGGATTTACGGCGTTTTACGTTAGAATTAATTCTATCTGAGCATCCGTACTCCTGTTTAATATGTGACAAGAAAGAAGATTGTGCAAAATTTATGCTTTGTATTCAGAAGGAACCTGTGACGTTGGGATGCAAGTACTGTTCCAAAGATGGCAAGTGCGAATTGCAAGTACTGGTGGAAGAATTGGAGATCAAAGAAATTCCTTATCCGTTGACTTATCGTGGCCTGGAAGTAGAAAGATGGGATCCATTTTTTGAACGGGATTACAATTTATGTATTTTATGTAATCGGTGTGTACGTGCTTGTAATGAAATACGGCATGCGGGAGTCATTCAATTTCAGTATCGTGGTCCGGATACTGTTGTAGGTACTGCATTTGGACTTACCCATCTTGAGACAGCATGTCAATTTTGCGGCGCCTGTGTAGATGCGTGTCCAACTGGCGCAATGAGTGAGCGATATGGGAAATGGGGTGGTGTTCCTGATAAAAAAGTATCCACCTCTTGTTCGTTCTGCAGTATTGCTTGCGAGGTATTACTTAATGTTCGCGATAATGCAGTAATAAGCAGTGAGCCTGAACATCATCCACTATGTGTTCGTGGAAGATTCGGGATATCTCAATTTGTTCACAATCCAAAGCGAGTTACCGAGCCCTTCTTGAAGAAAGGTACACGTATTGTTGAAGTTGAATGGGATGAAGCGTTGCAAGCTGCAGTTGAAAAACTTCGAGAATTCAAAGGGAGAACCGGAATTATTTTCTCCCCAAATCTTACTGTTGAAGCGCTTGATGCATTAATAGAACTGGAAAATAGTGGCTTTGGTATTTTAGGTACATCACTTGATTCGTTGTCTGCCTATGCTGATTTTTCTCTCGAGCAATTCAGTAAACCTGCGCCCATTGTAGTTCTTAATACTGATATAATTGATGATTTTTCAGTACTGATGCTTCAAATAAGAAAATCATGGAAGGAAAAAACTCCTCTTATTGTCATTGATTCTGCTCAAACTAAAACTGCAGATAAAGCTGATGTTTGGTTACAGCCCAAATTAGGGAAGGAAGAGGATTTGCTTCAGCTACTCTTTTCAGAAAGTGACAAGCGAAATACTACGGGTGTTGCTAATGAATTAATCGAAACTGTAAAAGCAATGTTCAATGGAAATGGAGCATATCTTTTCTATAATCCTTCAAATATTGCTCATGTGAAACTACCTGGTTCTGTAAAAGCAATTCCACTTTTTGCCAGACCTAATCTTTCAAAAATAATGAATATGCAGGTTCAAAATTCTAATGATATTTTGCACGATGACAGCATTGACTGTCTATTTCTTGTTGGTGAGAGTCCCTCATTAAAGAAAACTTATAAAGTGATAATTGCGCAGGATCATTTTATACCTGCGTGTGGGTATGATATTTTCTTGCCTGCAGCTACATTTGCGGAGGTAGATGGCAGTTTTATTGCTCTGGATGGCAAAAGACGAACTTTGAATAAGGCGATAGAACCGGTTGGAAAATCTAAACCTGATGACTGGATCATAAAAGAAATTACCAATAATTTAGGCGTAGAAGCAGGAACAACAACCAGAGCCAAAGAACCTACCCAAAAAGCGACACCGAAGCAAGTAAAACCTACCGGTAAATATCCGTTTCACCTAGTTGTAAGGGAGAATAATTATCGGTTTCGCAATAAATCATTATCATCGCTTATGAAAGGTTTCAAAAAATTCCGCAATGATGATTGCTTATGGATACACCCGGCAGACGCGGAGAATTTAAAATTGAAGGATGGCAAGAAAGTACAAATCATCAGTAAAGATTTTAGTTTAACAATGACAGCAAAAGTGACAGATAGTGTACCTGCCGGGACAGTTTATGCTTTTCATGATCCCAGTGCGGGTCTTGTCATGGATAAAATTGTGAGGTTAGAATGTATCGAGTCTTAAAAAGAGAACAAATTGTTCCTAATATACATCTGTTGGTTATTGAAACAAACAATATTCATAAAAATGCGAAAGCTGGTGAATTTGTAGTAGTAAGAGTTGATGAAGAAGGAGAGCGTATCCCATTAAATCTTGTTGATTGGGATGAGAAGAGTGTATCAGTGATTTTTATGGAAGTTGGAACCTCGACGCGAAAACTTGGTGCGTTGAAAGAAGGAGATGTTATTGAAACATTGGCTGGTCCTTTAGGAAGACCGACAGAGATGATAGAGGATAAATCAATAATCTGTATAGGTGGTTGTTACGGTATTGGAGCATTGTATCCGGTGATTCGCGCTTTCAAACAAAACCGTAATCGAGTAATTACCGCAGTTGAAGGGCGCAGTTCATTTCTTTTATACTGGCAGAAAAAATTACAGGAATACAGCGATGAGTTATACGAGATAACACGGGATGGAACGAAGGGATATGAAGGACACATAAATGTCTTTTTAGAGGAATACATGAAAGACCACAAGGTTGATCTGATATACTGCCAGGGATGCACCTACCTGACATTTTTTGTATCCCAGATCACGAAATCTATGGGTGTCAAGACAATAGTTGGATTAAATCCTATCATGATTGATGCGACCGGTATGTGTGGTGTATGCCGTGTAATAATTAATGGTGAAACAAAATTTGCCTGTGTGGATGGACCAGAATTTGATGGTCATGCAGTTGACTGGCCAAATCTCCTGGCTCGAAGACATACGTATCATAGTCAGGAACAAAAATCTTTAAGTTTTTATGAGTGTGAACGATATGGCTGAGAAATTAAAAATAGTACCAAAGAAAACTCCTATGCCGGAACAACCAGCAAAGGAGCGAGTTAAAAATTTTGAAGAAGTACCGTTTGGTTATAGTGAAGCAGATGCGATTGTAGAAGCACAGAGATGTTTGCAGTGCAAGAAAGCCCCATGTATAGCAGGTTGTCCCGTAGAAATTGACATACCTGGATTTATTAAATATATAGCAGAAGGTGATTTCGTTGCTTCTATTAAGAAATTAAAAGAAAAGAATGTGCTTCCGGCAGTATGCGGGCGTGTCTGTCCGCAGGAAACACAATGCGAAATAGTGTGTACACTGGCAAAGAAATGGGAACCTGTAGCAATTGGTCGGCTTGAACGTTTTGCCGCGGACTGGGAAGCGAAGCAAGGCGAATCGCCTATTCCTGGAAGCTTGCCCAGTACGGGAAAAAAAGTTGCAATAATAGGTGCAGGACCAGGCGGACTAACCGTTGCCGGCGATCTTATAAAATTAGGTCATGGCGTAACAATATACGAAGCTTTGCATAAACCAGGCGGAGTATTAGTTTATGGTATTCCTGAATTCCGGTTGCCGAAAGAAATAGTGTACCGTGAAGTTGATTACCTTGTACGTTCAGGAGTGAATTTGGTGCTTGATTTTGTGGTGGGTAAGACAGCAACAATTGAGCAGCTTTTTGAGGAGTATGATGCGATTTATATTGGTACAGGCGCTGGATTACCATGGTTCATGAATATACCGGGTGAAAATTTAAATGGCGTATATTCAGCAAATGAATATCTTACGCGTTCAAATCTCATGAAAGCATATTTATTCCCTCAATATGACACGCCGATAGTACGTGGAAAGTATGTTGCCGTAGTTGGCGGTGGAAATGTTGCAATGGATTGTGCGAGGACTGCATTACGTCTTGGTGCTGCAGAAGTTCATATAGTCTACCGGCGAACCAAAGCAGAAATGCCTGCGCGAATGGAAGAAATTCATCATGCCGAGGAAGAAGGTATTATTTTTGACTGGCTGACGTTGCCGATCAAATATACGGGGGATGAACGTGGCTGGATTAAAGAAATGGAATGCATCAGGATGGAACTTGGGGAACCTGATGCTTCAGGCAGACGTAAACCTGTTCCAATAAAAGATTCAAATTTCATTTCGCAGGTTGATGTAGCTGTATGTGCAATTGGACAAAGTCCTAATCCTCTCATTCTCCAAACAACGCCTGATTTAAAAGCGGGAAAATGGGGCAATGTTGAAGCAGATTCAAAAACCGGCAAAACCTCGAAGAAAGGATGTTGGGCTGGTGGAGATGTAGTACGTGGAGGAGCAACCGTTATTCTTGCAATGGGAGATGCGCGCTTTGCTGCACGTTCTATGCAGGAATATCTCGAAACAGGGGTCTGGTAAAAATAAGAAGGTCAAGGTTAAGGAAGGTCGAGGTTGGAGTTGCGTAGGGATTGAGATTGAGGTTCAGGAAATAACCTTCCTTATCTTAATTTCGATATTAAACTCTCTTTAGCCTCAACTCTTACTTAACGTTCAGCTTGGTCTCTCTTAACCTTAACCTTTTCATTTTTGTATCTTTCTTTTTAATTTCATTAATGATATAATTGCATTACGTGGAATTAATATCCAATTGTTTCTGATAGAGTAATAATACTACGTCAGAAAATAGGTAACGGTTACCTGTTCTGTTTAAAAATTAATTACCATATTCCAACAAAAACTCTTTCATGGAGGGATTTTGATGAAAAAACACTATGTAACAATTGATGGTAATGAAGCTGCGGCTTATTCAGCGTATCATACTAACGAGATAATTGCTATATATCCGATAACGCCATCTTCACCGATGGGTGAATTATCGGATGCCTGGTCAGCCGCGGGTGTACCTAATATCTGGGGAACAGTTCCCCGCGTAATCGAAATGCAGAGCGAAGGAGGCGCTTCAGGAGCGGTGCATGGTGCTTTATCAACTGGTGCACTTAGCACTACTTTTACCTCTTCACAAGGTTTATTATTAATGATACCGAATATGTTTAAAATTGCCGGTGAACTTACACCAATGGTTATACATATAGCAGCTCGTACTCTTGCCACACATTGCTTATCGATATTTGGTGATCATAGTGATGTCATGGCATGCAGATCAACAGGTTATGCTTTTCTTGCCTCTAATAGTATTCAGGAAGTCATGGATTTTGCCCTGATAGCTCAAGCAGCAACCTTAAAATCAAGAGTTCCGTTTCTACATTTTTTTGATGGATTCAGGATATCTCATGAAGTGCAAAAAGTTGAGCAGGTGAGTCTTGATGTCATGAGAGCAATGATCGATGATGAACTGGTTCGCCAGCACCGTGCACGCGCACTTAATCCTGATAGACCTGTAATCAGGGGAACCGCTCAAAATCCTGATCATTTTTTTCAAGGCAGAGAATCTATTAATAAATATTATTTTGCCTGCGCTGGTATTGTACAGGAATACATGAATCGTTATGCAGGATTGGTAGACCGACATTATCATCTTTTTGATTACACGGGTTCACCTGATGCTGAACGTGTTATTATTATGATGGGTTCAGGAGCTGAGGCAGCTCATGAAGCGGTAGATTTCATGAATAACAAAGGAGAAAATGTTGGTCTCGTTAAAGTAAGATTGTACCGACCATTTTCAATTGAGCACTTTATAAAATCATTGCCTCCTACAGTAAAATCTGTTGCTGTACTTGACAGGACAAAAGAACCTGGTGCTATTGGAGAGCCTCTTTATGTAGATGTGGTAAATGCTTTTGTAGAGGCGCAAAAGGAAGGCATTGGTTCTTTTAAAAAAATTCCTAACATAATTGGCGGGCGGTATGGTCTGTCATCGAAAGAATTTACTCCTGCTATGGTGAAAGGTGTATTTGATGAATTGAATAAAGAAAAACCTAAAAAGAGTTTTTCAGTGGGGATAAATGATGATGTAACCTATCTTAGTATTAGTTATGATCCTGATTATTCCACAGAAGGAGAAGATGTATTTCGGGGAGTATTTTTTGGTTTAGGAGCAGATGGCACGGTCGGAGCAAATAAAAATTCAATTAAAATAATAGGTGAGGAAACCGAGAATTATGCACAGGGTTATTTTGTGTATGATTCACGAAAAGCAGGTACGGTGACCGTATCCCATCTTCGATTTGGCAAACAACCGATACGTTCTATTTATCTTGTAAATAAAGCTAAATTTGTAGCCTGTCACCAATGGGTATTCCTGGAAAAATACGATATGCTGGATTATGCAATAGAAGGAGCTATATTTCTTCTCAATAGTCCCTATGGTCCAGATGAAATATGGGATAAAATACCACGGGAAGTACAGGAACAGATAATAAAAAAGAAAATAAGATTTTTTGTAATAGATGCTTATGAGGTAGCCAAAAAGACCGGGATGGGTGCCAGGGTAAATACGATAATGCAGACATGTTTTTTTGCAATTTCCAATGTATTGCCGAAAGATGAGGCGATACAGGCTATTAAGGATGCTATTAAGAAAACATATGGAGGGCGTGGAGATAAAATAGTTCAGATGAATTATGCAGCAGTAGAACAGACAGTGGCAAATCTTTTTGAAGTCAAATATCCCAATAAAGTAACAAGTACAATCAAGAAGCCTCCAATAGTATCAGAGGAAGCACCTGAATTCGTAAAGGGTTTTACTGCCGAGATAATAGCAGGTCGTGGAGATCTGTTGCCAGTGTCAAAATTCCCTGTAGATGGAACGTTTCCAACAGCGACCACCCAATGGGAAAAACGCAATATTGCCCTGGAAATTCCGGTGTGGGATCCAAGTATTTGTATACAATGCGGAAAATGTGCAATTGTATGTCCCCATGCTGCTATAAGAACTAAAGTTTATGAACCGAAATATCTTGAAGGTGCCCCGGCAACATTTCTTTCCATGGATTATAAAGGTAATGAATTTTCGGGATGGAAATATTCAGTTCAGGTAGCGCCTGAAGATTGTACAGGATGTGTTCTTTGTGTAGAAGCGTGTCCTGCGAAGAGCAAAGAAGAGGCAAAACACAAATCTCTCAATATGCAACCACAGATTCCATTACGCGAGCAGGAAAGAGAAAATTATGCGTTCTTTCTTGCAATTCCTGATGTAGATCGACGACTTGTTCGTATTAATACAGTGAAAGGTTCACAGTTGCTGAGACCACTGTTTGAATATTCGGGAGCTTGCAGTGGCTGCGGTGAGACTCCCTACGTAAAACTATTAAGTCAACTGTTTGGTGACAGAGCAGTTATCGGTAATGCAACAGGATGTTCCTCAATTTATGGCGGCAATTTACCAACTACACCTTACTGCCAGGATGCGAATGGCCGTGGCCCGGCATGGTGCAATTCCTTGTTTGAAGATAATGCAGAGTTTGGTTTTGGTTTCAGGTTAACATTTGATAAGCATATGGAGTACGGCAAGGAACTGGTAAAGAAATTAGCGCATATTCTTGGTGATGAATTAGCAAAAGGAATAGTAAAAGCAGATCAAACTACTGAAGAAGAAATTTATGCGCAACGGGAACGTGTTGCAGAGCTACAGAAAAAATTAGCTGATAATACCTCGAAAGATGCGCTGAATTTGCTTGCGGTGGCAGATGCGCTTGTCAAGCGAAGTGTATGGATTCTTGGAGGTGATGGATGGGCATATGATATAGGCTATGGGGGATTGGATCATGTTCTTGCTTCAGGACGTGATGTAAATGTGCTTGTTCTTGATACCGAGGTGTATTCAAATACTGGAGGTCAAATGTCAAAAGCCACTCCAAGAGCTGCAGTAGCAAAATTTGCAGCAAGTGGAAAACCAGCACCTAAAAAGGACCTTGGATTAATGGCAATGGCTTACAGTAATGTCTATGTTGCTCAGGTCGCATTGGGCTCAAATGACGCACAATGCTTGCGCGCTTTTCTGGAAGCAGAAGCATATCCAGGACCTTCTCTTATCATTGCTTATAGTCACTGCATCGCACATGGAATTAATATGATAAGAGGATTGGATCAGCAGAAAAAAGCTGTTGATTCCGGTTATTGGATACTTTATCGTTATAATCCTGCTTTGATTGAGAAAGGTGAATGTCCTCTCAAAATAGATTCCAAAGATCCTAAATTTCCCTTTGAGGAATATGCATATTATGAAACGCGCTACCAAATGTTAACAAAAAGTGATCCTGAAGGAGCTAAATTGCTCATGAAAGCTGCTACGAATGATGTGAAAATGAGATGGAATTTTTATCAGCAATTTTCAAAAATCCGCTACGGTAATGATTGTAGCAAAAAAGATAAGTAAGGAGGAAGTTATGGTCGATTTAAAAACAACCTATATGGGTTTGCCGTTAAAAAATCCCTTTGTTATATCAGCATCACCTCTTTCGGAAAAAATTGATACACTTCGAAAGCTTGAGGATCTCAATGCAAGCGCTGTAGTTATTTATTCTTTATTTGAAGAACAGATTATTCATGAACAACTTACAATGCATGCCCGCCTTGAGCAGGGTACAGAAGCATATTCTGAATCTCTGTCTTATTTTCCTATGCCGGAGAATTTTCGGCTGGGTCCTGAAGAATACCTTGAACATGTAAGAAAAGCAAAGGAAGCACTGAGCATACCAGTTATTGCAAGTTTGAATGGTTATACTCTTGGAGGATGGATCGAATATTCTCAAAAATTAGAAAATGCCGGCGCAGATGCAATAGAATGCAATGTCTATTATATCCCAACAAGTTTTGATGAAGATGAAAATAAAATACAAAGTAGATATATCGAAATTCTAACAGCTATCAAAAAGACGGTTTCAATTCCTGTAGCTATGAAATTGAGTCCTTATTTTACCAGTATGTCAAGAGTTGCTAAACACCTTGAACACGCTGGAGCTGATGCATTGGTATTATTTAATAGATTCTACCAACCTGATATTGATCTAGACGATATGGCAGTAAAACCTCATTTAGTACTGTCCACCTCTTTCGAAAGCAGGCTGGCGCTACGCTGGATTGCAATACTGTACGGGCATATCAAGACAAGTTTTGCTGCTACCGGAGGCATCCACACTTCTGAGGATGCTATTAAATTAATCCTTGCAGGCGCGGATGCTATCCAGCTTTGCTCGGTACTTCTTAAAAATGGGATTGAATATTTTACTACTTTATATGACGGCGTAGTAAAATGGATGAAAGATAAAGAATATGAATCGGTTAATCAAATGAAAGGAAGTGTCAGTCAGAAAACTTGCGCGGACCCCTCTGCTTTTGAAAGAGCAAATTATATGAAAACCCTTCTGAGCATCTGACAGTGAATCAAGCGAGAAACCTTATTTTCTGCCCCCTGATTACTGACCAATGCTCATTGTTTAATTTCCCATTTGAGTCGGCTCTGAGGAAGGGGTGTGCAGATAGCATGTTCTAATTGTGCTATTGCCTTTCGATAAGCAATAATTGCAGCAAGCTCATTCGATTTTGCCACTGATAAATCTTCCTGGTATTTCAATACATAAAAATTAGTAGAGAGTCCCACTGAGAGCTTCTTTTCCTCTGCTTTCAATTTTTCATCCTGAAGAGTGGTAGAAGCTTTTGCAGCTTCTATTCTTTTAAAATTGTACTCAATGTCCCGTGACGCATTCTCAATTTCAATAATGATCTGCTGCTTTAATTTTTTCTTTGTGATAATTGCTTTATCCTTTTCGTATTGAGCTTTAAGATAATTTGCTTTTTCCTGTTTGCCAAATATTGGGTAGATAAACTCAAAACCCAGGCTCCAGTTATGATTATCAGCACTGAAAAGCTGACTGAGAGCATCACTATATCCACCGGGTATTGTTGAAAT
>MFGW01000231.1:25626-25922 GCA_001780385.1 Candidatus Fischerbacteria bacterium RBG_13_37_8
CTGTCGGTAAGAAAACCTTCATAAATGAGTGTTGTTCCTCCCTGACCACTCAATCCAAGATTAAATTGGAGATTTAAATCTGGCAGCAGCTTGTTTTGAAAATATTTTTCATCTATTTCTCTCGATTTAATAGTTAAATCAGTAATATCAATTTCTGGGCGATTCTCAAATGCTTTATCAATGAGTGATGAAGGTTGAAGTTCAAGTTTATCAAAATCCGGCTTATCGACTGGTTTAATATGGTAGAGCAGAGAGGCAGGATCATCACTATTATCAATTAATGTTTTCAGAATATT
>MFGW01000231.1:26091-27775 GCA_001780385.1 Candidatus Fischerbacteria bacterium RBG_13_37_8
AAATAAGGATAGAAAATACCGTTCTGGTAAGCTATTTGCGCATCTGCAATCTCCGGATTATATCGCTCTATTTCTAAATCGAGATTTTTCGTCAGAGCAGATTCTATCGCATCCTGTAAAGTAAGTTCTTTCATCTGATTTTCGCCGTATGCATAATTTACTAATAATATTGTCACTACAAGCAAGAATATTTTTTTCATAAAACTATCCTCTCATTTTTTTTGTTGATCTAATGTTGATACATAAATATGGTTATATTATCTTTGCTTTGCAATCTTATTATAAATCTCATTTTATTCATAAAGTTTCATAATTGCTATTGTATGTTAGACTCTTAATCATGTCTTTTAGTTTCTAATAAATGCATTAATTTCTATAATCTAACAGTATTTGTATGTATCATGTATAACGAAATAAAAGAAATAAGGTTCATCTTTGATGCACAGAAATTATACAGTTTTGTTAACATAGCTTTGTTTTCTCTAAAAAAAAGATATCCCTCTTTTCTCATTGGAGATTTTCTTGTGTTGCTATTGAATAAAGACAATTGCCCACATTTCACGATTCTGAAAGAATGATTTATTCTTTAAAGAATCACTTCCAGGGGATGTGTTCTCATGCCTCGGTTATAATAAGCATGAAAATAGTAGTTCCAATTCTAAATTCGATTTGATTATCAAGATATGCAGTAGTTATAGATTTTTCATCAACGAAGGTGCCATTAGTGCTTCCCAGGTCCCTGAGTAGTATCCGATCACCCATGACTTCAATAGCAGCATGCTGTCGTGAGGCTTCAAGATCCTTTATTATTATATCTGCTTCTGAACGACCGATAATTGTTCTTGGCTTTATAACTTTAAAGACTTCACCAACCTGGTTTCCCTGGATGACAGCGAGAGATAATTTTTTGCCTTCCGGCATTTTCAATAATCCTGTGCTGGAAGCTTTGCCGGCTGCTATTGTTTGTTCTCCTATTTCTTCTTCCATGGATGGTGATAGTTTTTCACGCGATACCTGTGTTATAGATTCAATATATGAAGGATTCTGTATTTCAATAATACTACCACAATTTGGACATTTTGCTTTTACCGAAGATTTATCTCCAAGCTTGCTTTCATCATATTTATATTTCTTTTTGCATGAACCACATTCAAAAATCATTGTTTTTTACCTTCACTTATTAAAAAATATGGTAAGGCTATTGTAAATAAAATAAATAGAAAAGTAAAGCAGATGAATTGAATTTTGCGAAGAAAAAGTTTATTCGATGTTGGGGAGTTGTTGTTTAATTTTGTCAACCGAATCTATAATTGTTTCTCCGGCACTTATAATTTCATCTTCGGTCGAGAATCTTCCAAGGCTTATTCGAATGGTACTCATTAATTGATCAGTGGGAAGATTCATGGCAGCTAAGACATGAGATGGTTCAATGCTTCCAGAGCTACAGGCAGCACCTGTAGAAACTGCAATCTTATTTAAATCCAGATCTATCACCAAAGCTTGAGCATCGGTGCCAGGAAATGCTATGCTTATTGTATTTGGCAGGCGAACCGCATGTTTGCCATGTATTTCTGAATCCTTCATTGAATTCATAAGAATTGTTTCTAATTTATCACGTAAATATTTTATTCTGTCCCTCTCTGCATATTCTTGCATGCAAACCTCACATGCTTTACCGAATCCA
>MFGW01000232.1:0-8246 GCA_001780385.1 Candidatus Fischerbacteria bacterium RBG_13_37_8
TTTCGTGTTCTTTGTCATGATTTCCGACGGAATCCGGAAAGGAATTTTTTTATCGCTGCAGCGAAAGGACCTCAGAGAGCGCCAAAAAGAGACAAAGTAAGAGAGATAGTAATCGAATTACGCAAAGGGAATCTTTCGATATATGACATTCATAGGAGTTTGCGAAAAGAAAGAATACTACTCAGCACAGTTTCAATTGCAAAAATTCTCAAAGAAGAGGGATTTGCCAGGCTTCCACGAAGAGCAGATGATGAACGCCCGGAGCAAATAAAGACAGAAAAAGATCATGTTGCAGATGCGCGTATGATGAATTTGGAGGCTCGTAGTTTTCATACTCGATTTGGGGGTTTGTTTTTATTTTTGCCTTATCTGAGAGCAATTCAATTAGATAGCATTATTGAAAAAGCAGGTTTTCCTGGATCGAAAATGATTCCAGCGCCTCATGCGGTACGTTCTTTATTAGCGCTTAAGCTTTTTGGTAATTCTCGCTATTCGCAAATTATGAGTTATGTATTCGATGAAGGACTCGCGTTATTTGTAGGGCTTAATGCTATTCCTAAAAGATCCTTTCTTGCTGAATATAGCAGTCGCATTGATCCACGGTCTTATCCGCTGCTTATGAATCGCTGGTTTGATAAAGCAGGAGAGATAGGACTAAAAAGGGGGATTTCATTTAATCTCGATTTTCATACTATTCCATTCTATGGTGAAGATGAACTCGTTGAAAAACATTATATGACTCGGCTGAGCCATCGGCATAAAGGAATGCTGGCATTTTTGGCGCATGATGTTGATAAGCATGTCTTATGCTATGCAAATGCTTCTGTGAGTAAAGAATCACAGAATGATGAGATTTTACGATTTGTTGATTTTTGGAAGAAGAGAACTGGTAAGCTTCCGGAAGAACTCATCTTTGATTCAAAGCTCACTACTTACGAAAATCTTAATCGCTTGAATCATAAAGGGATACGATTTATTACGCTGCGCAGAAGGACGGATAATATCATTGATGAATTATATCGATTGCCTTCGTCTGCATGGCGGCGCATCAGCTTATCTAATATTGCACGAGCGTATCGCAGCCCCAGAATCCTTGATCAGAAAATTAAGCTTGATCATTATGATGGTCTCATCAGGCAGATTGCAATACGTGACTTTGGACATGAAGAAGCAACCTTGTTGCTGACTAATCAATTAACCAGATCGGCCTCCAGTTTAATTGATCGCTATGCCAAGCGCATGATTATCGAAAATGCAATTTCTGATGGTATTGACTTTTTTCATATTGATGCGCTCTCTTCTTCTGTAGCTATTAAAGTTGATTGCGACTTGCAATTAACCCTTATGGCAAGCAGTCTTTATCGCCTTTTAGGTGCACAGATTGGTGGACACTATGAAACTGCAAAATCCAGGCACATTTTTAGAGATTTTATTGATGCTATTGCCATTATTACCATCTCAGAAAATGAGATCATCGTTCGGTTTCAGAAACGTGCTCACAATCCTTTGCTTAAAGCTGCCGGCTTTGCCGATAACCCAGTCCGTATCCCTTGGCTTGGTAATAAATTGCTAATTTTTCATCTGGGATGACCTACGTGGTGTTAACTCTTTTAACTAACATGGAAATCCAGGCTAGACGAGGTTTTTGATGCAAGCATGAAGTATATGTCCCTTTAAAATTTATTCCTTTATAGACAGCAATGCTTGTCTAAAAATCTGAATAGCAATATTGAAATTAATATGATAGAATTCAAACGAAATGAGCATGAAAGATTACCCCAGGCAAATAATTATTTCAGTATTAAGCGGTCTTATAGTTTATATTTTATTATGGAGATTGTCATTGGATGTTTATAAAATAATATTATGTGTCATTTTTGCTTTAATTTATACCCATATTGTCAAGCTATATTTTCTTATTCCAGAGCGAAAGCAGCATAAATCCGACATAAAAAAATTGAGTCAGGAACATGAATCAGAGAAAAATAATTTACAAAATGAAATAGCACAAATGAATGAACAGAAAACAGCGGAAACAGATGAAGAGAAGAAAATTCAAGTAAAGATTGAAAAATTCAAAAATACTACTGCAAAATTGGGGCCGTTATTTAAAACCGATACCGAAATTAATTTTCACAACGCATTTTCCGAGATATTGAGTTTGAGCGCAATGGATAAGGTAAATAAGGATCATGCAAATTTGTTTCTTTTTAATATTAAATTATTAAATGAAAGGCATGATTTCTTACAGAATATAATAAGAAACGAAAAATGTACCTTAGAAAGAATGGTGGCTTTTTTAGACTTATTCATTAATCAAGTAGAGCTAACATGTAAGGAAATTAATAAATACTATCAGCCCCAAAAGTGGCAGAAAAAAGATCACCCAATGACAAATAAGCTTGCATCAAAATATAAAGATTTTATTACCGAAATAAATAATTTTTATTCTAATGAATTTCCGGGCAAAGATGCTTATGAATCATTAGAATTTTTATTGGAAATGCTATAAACCTTCCCTTTACGCTTCGATACAAGCATAATTCAACCCTTTCAAAAAGATTTATTCCTGAATAAATATATTATTGCTCCCCGTCAACCGCAATGTCGAAACAGAACATAAGAGAAATATCCTGGAATGTTTAAATAATGGGAATAATGTGTTAACATAAAATATACGTAGAGTTAAAACCATGAATCGTGCAGAAAGACTAATGTTAATAGGTGCATTAGCAATGATAGCGGGGGGATATTACAAAATAAATGAATTAGCTGCTATCGGAGTTATTCTCTTTCTTCTTAGCATAATATGGCATCTTTTGAGCCGTCCAAAAAAACATTTAGTTGCTACTACCAAGCGCAAGCGCAGAAGAATTCCTAAACATGTTCAACATGAAGTATGGCAACGTGACCAAGCGTGTTGTGTAGAATGTGGCAGTAAGGAAAATCTTGAATTTGACCATATAATTCCTCTTTCAAAAGGGGGAAGTGATACTGTCAGAAATCTCCAGCTCTTATGTGAGAAATGCAACAGGAAAAAGCATGCAAAGATTTAAGCATTTAATAAGCCATATCATTTTATTTCTTTTTCCGTCGCCAGTGCCAAGACCACCAAGTAGAATGGATTTTTCCTTTTTTCTCTGCTTCTCTTATGACATGTTTTACGTAATGCTCATCTAGTCCTAATTCGTCTGCAATTACTTCGCTATTACAACCGTCTACAACAAGCATTTCTAATATCATTGCATCTATTGTTTTTTTTGTTTCGAGTTTTTGTCTTGATTGATGTGTTACTGGGTATTTTTTGCCCACAATTTGCCTCTTTTAATATTTTGTCATACAATCTTTGAAATTTCAAGTACTCAAAAAATTATGGAGACCTTCAGGGAGCCACATAAAAAATATTTTCTTAAATTGCCCCAAAATCCCCTGACATTAATTTGTTAAAATTTTGCCATTCATCCTCCATTTATTGGCAATGGCAAATTCGCTTATTTTTCTCTCTTGATTGCGATAAGCTATGCACCTTCTATTAATCTCATTTTTCACCAGTATTTGATTCTAATACATGTGAAAGCAATTGTCAATCATACCATTCTGCTGGCAATTAAAATCTTCATTGTTCCTTATTTTCTCAGTAAACATGTAAATACCTGTCCCAATCGACTCCACGGATACGTCAAAGTCGGCGCCAGATGTAGAGCAGGGCTCATTTTTCACAGAATTTCTCTTTTTGATAACGCTAATATAATGTTACACTTGCGCCGACTTTGACGATGCCATGCCATCGACTCACCCTTTTTTTATTCATAATAGTCTTTAAATAGAAAACATATTAGGAGGTTTTTTTATGAAACAGTTAGTGTGGTTAGCTACAATTCTAATGTTGCTTATTTTAGCTGTGTCGTTTAATGGTTTGCAGGCAAAGGATACAAAGACTTGTTTTCTTGATGATGATGATGGTGATAATGATGGTTATGCAAGAGATGGAGCGCCGAAACAAGAGAATGTGCCGGTTAAATCAAGTGAAAAACTAAATTGTCCTTCCGGTTATGTAAGATTTGAAAATGATTGTGATGATACCAAAAGTGACATACACCCCAGAAGAGATGAAATAGCTGATGATGGGAAGGATAACAATTGTAATGGAAAAACAGATGAGCCGGATTTTGTTTATTTTGCCGATAACAAAAATAATTGGGTAACGCAGAATTCATTCAAGATAAAAATGAAACTCAAGGACGCAAGAGTGTATTCTTTCAGAAGTTCTTTAGAAGCGAAGGTATTTTATGCAAGCTTGAGCAGAACACAAACTGTGCCGGAGAAAAGGGTACCAGTACAAATGCAGCATGAAGGCTCAAATCATTACGGGATTATTGAGATAACTGAATTAGTGCCTAATAATGTGTATAGAGCCAGGGTTGAATTTTACGGACAGGGATCAAATCAGCGAATAGGAGATGGCACTGATTGGTACTATACTTCAACGAGTGGTCCATCAGCCGAAGATCAAATGAGAACGAATGTTGTATTGCGGGCTTTCTATGAATTAAATGAATCGAATTTAGGTAAAGTTGGTTATAAAGGAACATCTAAATCAGACGGTACGAAGTATGGAGCGAACAGCAAGGAATTATGGTGTTCAGAATTTTATTCGTGGGTGAATGAACCGTATGTAAAATGGATGAAGAATGAAAATTCTACTTCAGCGCTCATTAGTTTCTTCAAGAACCAGGGATCTTATTTTTCGACAGGTGAAATACAATCTGTTGGCACTCGAGGTGATTATGCAGGAATGAGCATGGACGATGACAGTGCAAAGGAACACAGCGGGATGTTTTTAGCGTATGACAGTTCAAGCAAAAATAATCTTCCAGATGAATGTAAAGTGGATGATGTGCCTAAGGAAACGCCTGTGATATGGTTAATTGAAGGTAATGTAGGCAATCAGGTAGGAATCAGGTGCAGGAACGTGAATGAGGTTGGAGGACTTGGGCATGTCAGGGGTAATCTCAGTACTGATATAAGCCGTAAAGAAGCAGGTGAGAGTAATGAAGCATCATGCAAACAATGGTGCGATGCGCACGCAGAATGTGCAAGATGTGCGCCTACATCCGGTTGCGGGACAGGATATGATAAGATAGAAACATTTAGAGGCCGCGGAAATAACTGGTATGCATGCAAGGTAAGGCCAAGCCGAGCCGAGGAATCACGCAGCAACAAAGAGGAGTGTGAGCGATGGTGTGCACAGCATTCCTCATGTGCAAAGTGTTCGGAAGATGTGGGATGCGGTCGGGGATACAAAAAGATAGAGAGTTTTACCGGGCGTGGCAATAATTATTATGCGTGCAAAAAACGATGATGGAAGATGGATGCAAAATTGAATAAATAAGATTGATCAGTAGTCAGTAGACAGAGTATTTTCCAATTGTGGATAATTTTTATACCATGTTGGGGATTAATACGCATTCCTCCGGAATGTTCATTATGGCAATGAATTATGAATTGCGCTGAAAGAGCGGACGCATGGATTCCCCTCTAAAGTCATGTTTTCCTACTTGAACTATGAGATTATTTAGGTGTATAATAATATAATAATATATTGATCATATGTTTAAAGCAAAAGTTTAATATATGAAACAAGCTGAAAAATATACAACCAGAGATAAAATAATGCAGGCAGCAGAAGTGCTATTCATGAAAAAAGGTTTCAAGGCTACCACTATCCGCACTATCGCAAAAGAAGCAAAGGTGAATATAGCATTGATTAACTACCACTTTAAATCGAAAGAGGAACTCTATAAAGAATTGATTCTGATAAAGAGTACTATGCTTTCTTCAAAATTAGATGAAATTGTGAAAGATAATTCACTTAATGGTGGGGAAAAACTTGATAAACTCATCCATACATATGCGGAATTTATCTATTCTAATCCTAATATTGCGCGTTTTCTTGTCAGTGAAATGACGATGGAAAGTGAGGTTGCGCGCTGGATAATTAAAAGATATATCAGTAAAATATTTGGCAAGATAATGTTGATTATCAAGCAGGCTTATGATGATGGTTTTATACGATCGGATATTGATATTTCCGTACTCTTACCTTCAATTATGGGCAGTATTGTTATTAATGTGGTAGCTTTCCCAATGCTGCAGATTTTGTTCAAGAAAAAACCTGATGAATTATTTAAATCAAAAAAAAGGGTTGAGGAGATTAAAGATGTCATTTTTAATGGAATTAAAAAATAAGCACAACGGCGATAAGAAGGCACAAAGGCACAAAGGCACAAAGGAAAAAAGAAGGCATAAAGGCATTGAGGCACAGAGTTATAGAGCAATAATGTTAATACTGCTACTATTGATATGTGTGGGGTGCAGCAAAGACCAGGAGGGGGTGATTACGGCATCGGGGGTGATAGAGGCGATAGAGGTCAATGTCGCCAGTCAGATTGCAGGGCAGATAGAAGCAGTGCATTATGAAGAAGGTCAGGCTATTGCAAAGGAACAGCTTCTGGTGGAGCTTGATTGCATAGATTATGAATTGCAGGAAATGCAGGCGAAAACAAACCTTGACATGCTGAAAGCGCAATTTGAGCTGACGGTAAAGGGAGCCCGCTCGGAAGATATTAAGCAAGCCATTGAAAACAAGACGCAGGCTGAAGCGAATTATACCAATGCAAAGCTTAATTATGACCGGGTAAAGAACTTATATAAAACCAATGTCGTAGCAAAGAAGATGCTCGATGATGCAACGAATCAACTTGAAGTAACGGAGGCGCAGTTCAAGCAAAGCCAGGAGGCGTTGCAAAAGATCAAGAAGCTATCGCGGGAAGAAGAAATAACTATGGCGCAGGCGAGGATGGAGAATGCTGAGTGGTTTCTCAAATCAATGAAGGAACGTGTGAAGGATTGTAAGATCACTTCACCGATTGATGGATATGCACTCAAAAAGGTGTTTGAGCCGGGAGAATATGTAATGCCTGGTTCTACGGTTACGGTAGTGTCGGATTTGAAGAAGATCAGAGTAGTGGTATACATACCGGAGGCGGAAGTGTTTCGTGTGAAGTATGGGCAGGAGGTGCAGGTGAAGGTTGATGGCTACAAGGATAAGGCGTTTACGGGAGTGGTGACATTCATTTCAGAAGAAGCGGAATTTACGCCCAAGAATATTCAGACCAAGGATGAGCGTGTCAAGTTAATGTTTGCGATAAAAATAATGGTAGATAATCCTGAGCTGAAGTTAAAGCCTGGTTTACCGGCAGATGTGGAATTCAAATAGAAGATATGGAACAAGCAATTTTTATTGATAAGTTGACCAAGAGCTATTCATTAAAGAAAGTGAAGATGAAGGCTTTGGATAGTATTTCACTTGCTGTTGAGGCAGGTGATTTTGTTGCATTGATTGGACCTGACGGAGCTGGAAAGAGCACTTTGATCAAGATATTATGCGGGATACTGGATTTTGATGAAGGTAAAGTTGAGGTACTTGGTTATCAACTGCCGGAGCAGAAAAATGCGATAAAGCATCACATAGGGTATTTATCACAGCGGTTTTCACTTTATGGGAATCTCACGGTAGAAGAAAATTTACGATATTTTGCGAAGGTATTTGGTGTTGATGATTATAAGCAGCGGATGGAGAAATTAATGAAAGCGGTAGATCTCGGTGCATTCAGGGACAGGTTGGCGAAGCAGTTATCAGGAGGTATGAAACAGAAACTTGGCGTGATATCGGGACTGATACATTCGCCGCAGATTTTATTTTTAGATGAGCCCACGACGGGAGTTGATCCCGTATCGAGACGCGAATTATTCAAGGTAGTAGAAGAGAGAGTGGATGCGGGACTAACGGTGATAATGAGCACTTCATACATGGATGAAGCCGAGCGGGCGAAGCGTGTGATAATGTTTAATGAAGGCAGGATAATACAGCAGGGGACGTATGATGAAATAGTATCGCAGGCGCATTGCAGGGTAATAGTAGTTGAGACGACGCAGCCTGTGAATGTAGTTGAACAAATGAAAGGCAAGAGCGGAGTGCGTTTTATTAATCCAATAGGAACAACAGTACAGTTACTTGTTGATGAAGTTGTGACAATGGAGCAGGTTGCGAATCAATTAAAGGGTTTACCGAACAGAATTTATGAAACCGGATTGACCATGGAGAACCTTTTTATTAATAGTGTAATGTTGCAGAAGAAAGAACATGAAAAAGAAAATTGAACCACAGGTATTTTTTGCGAGCT
>MFGW01000232.1:8464-12698 GCA_001780385.1 Candidatus Fischerbacteria bacterium RBG_13_37_8
GATGTGATAAAGAATCCTGAAGGTGTGCGGAAGAAGCTTGGTTACATGTCGCAGCAATTTTCCATGTATCCTGATTTGACACCGCTGGAGAATCTGCGTTTTTATGGTGGAATTTATGCAATGGGAGCTGATCTGCTGGAACGGCGTATTGAAGAGGCACTTGAGGAGCTTGAATTAAGAATGTTCAAGGATTCATTAACAGCGGCGCTTCCGCTGGGTTTCAAACAAAGATTAGCGCTTGCATCGGCTTCACTTCACCGGCCGGAAATTATTTTTCTTGATGAGCCGACCAGTGGTGTTGATCCCATTGCACGTGTAAAGTTTTGGTCGTATGTACAGAAACTGGTGCGTGAAAATAAAATAACAGCAATTGTGACTACGCATTTTTTAAATGAAGCGGAGTATTGTGATAATATTATATTGATGCATGAGGGGGGAATAGCAGCGCATGGCTCGCCATCCCAGATGAAGGATGATGTCGAACAACAGATTAAGATATTTCAAATCGCTACAGGTGCACAATTGAAAGAATTATACAGGGTACGTCAGTATACCTATATAGCGGATATTTATAGCTGGGGACGCAATTACAGGGTGGTAATCACCAGGGAGACCGGCATTGATAAAGAAAGATTAATCGCTGATTTTAGCATTTTAGGAATTGACATATTATCTATTGAAGAAATCAAGCCCTCGCTTGAAGATGTGTTTATCAGGTATTACCAGTTATGATAAGGAAATTATTTCCGGTAATAGTAAAAGAAATGATCGAGTTACGGCGTGATAAATTAACGCTGTTCATTATTATATTTATTCCTTCATTATTGTTATTTATATATGGGTATGCGATATCACTGGATGTGAAGGACATAAAGTTAGCAGTATGCGATTATGATCAATCGAATTACAGTATGGAGTTGGTAAACAGTGTGTTGGCATCCGGGTATTTCACGCTTGTGCAGTCGGTGCAGGATGACAAGGCTATAGATGTGCTCATGCAGAGAGGGGTAGTGAGGGTTGGCATAGTTATATATCCGTCATTTTCGAGAGATTTGAAGGCAAACCGGCAAACGAGCATTCAAATTGTGGTGGATGGTTCCAATGCACAAGCTACGCAGTCTGCACTTGCGTATTTGTATGGTGTGGTGACGTTATATCAGCAGAAACTGCTGAAGGACTATTCAATGGAGCATGGGTTGAATATACCCGGAATAATTGTAGAGCAGAGGATATGGTACAATCCGCTCCTCGAGAGTGCTAATTCATTAATTCCCGGCTTGATTGCATTTGTTTTGATGATAGTAGCGGTAATTGCAACGACTTTGTCGATTGTCAGGGAGAAGGAGACGGGCACTATTGAACAAATGGTAGTTACACCCTTGTCTGCCTGGCATGTAGTGCTCGGTAAAATAATTCCCTATTTCTTTTTATCTATATTTGCGTCAACTTTAATGATAGTGCTTGCGTGCACGATACTGCATATTCCATTCAAAGGTTCGGTAATGCTTTTAGGGCTTGCCCTGATATTATATTTACTTGGTTCATTAGGATTAGGATTACTCGTATCAGCTATTTCAGAATCACAACAGACAGCATTTTCCATTGCGGTATTTATCACCATGCTCCCGACCATGATACTATCCAATTTTGTTTTCCCAATCAGCAGTATGCCGCTGGTGATACAATGGGTAACGGTCATAATTCCTGCGAAATATTTCATAGAAGTGGCAAGAGGTATAATGCTGAAGGGAACGGGATTTTACCCATTATGGCATAATTATTTTGCGTTATTATTATTTGCGGGAATTGCGCTTGGAGCAGGCATTGTGAAGATAAATAAAAAAGGACTTGGGAGCATGAGTAGCAGGAAGGGACAAGCATGAAGATATTGTGGTTATTTTTACGAAAAGAGCTGGTACAATTGTTGAGAGATCAGAGGCTTTTGCCGATGCTTATCCTTGCGCCGGTGGTACAATTGTTAATCCTCGGGTATGCTGCGACATTTGATGTAAAGAAAATACCTTCCATGATTATTGATTACGACAGGTCACCGAAGAGCCGCGATTTCATTGATGCATTTGTAAATTCTAGCTATTTTGTCCTGGTACGTTATACAGATAATATAAAAGAAGTTGATGAGATGTTTGACAGCAATAGTGCGCGAGTGGCAATAATAATTCCGAGAGATTTTGGGAAGCAGATTGAGAAACGTGCCGAGAGCAAAGTCGCTGTGATTTATGATGGAACGGATATGATAACCAGTTCAGTAGCGATTGGTTACACAAATCTCATTGTAAGCAAGTTTTCAGGATTCAATGAACTGGCGGGCAGGGGTAGTTCTATTCCGATGGTAGTACCGGAGCTACGCATCTGGTATAACCAGGAATTGAAGAGTTCGTATTTCATGGTGCCGGCAATATTCGCGCTGTTACTTACCGTAGTGACCATGGTCGTTTCTTCCATGTCATTGGTTAAGGAGAAAGAACTGGGAACGATAGAACAGCTTTCCGTGACGCCTATACATTCCTACCAGATTATTTTAGGGAAGATGTCGCCATTTGTAGTAATTGCATTTTTAGATGTAGTATTAGTTACAATTATTGCCAATCAATGGTTCGAGGTGCCGTTGCGCGGGTCATTTTTAGATCTTACATTAGCTGCACTCATATTTTTATTGTCCTCACTCGGGCTTGGTTTGTTCATATCGGTGAATGTATCTACGCAACAGCAGGCGATGATGACCGCTATATTTCTTGTATTTTTGCCATCCATACTTCTTTCTGGATTTATTTTTCCGATTGAGAACATGCCGAATTGGTTGCAGCCAGTACCTTATTTTTTACCGGTTACCTATTTCATAAATATCATACGCGGCATATTTTTGCGTGGTGCGACATTAGCTGATATGTCAAGGGATTATCTTGCATTGACAGGAATTGGGATAGTTATTTTTACATTAAGTGTGATGAAATTCAAGAAAAGCATAAAATAATTATCACATTTGCAGAAGAAATTATCTTTCAAGTTTAGTATATGAAAGAAGCTATTGCCTAAGGCTTTACCTTCTTTGATTTGAATTGCATGATTTTTATGCCAAAATAATCGCTTGTAAAAGGTTCGTTTCCTATTAATAATACTGTTGTATAATTGTTGTTAATCCATTCAACAATTGATTTACCGTACTCAGGTGTCTGACCAAAAATTCCTACTCCATACTCTCGAGAATCCCGGTGTGCCAGTATAAAATAATCTGGCAATGCATGTCGAAACTCAGCCAGAATATTTTGTTCACCATAAGATTGAATTTCAGGGGGGCTAAGGGATATATATTTAGTTGGATTTTCCTTTCGTGTGAGATAATTTAACATAATTCCTTCAGGAATCACAACAAAATTAGTTTTTTTGGATACATTTTTTTCAGCCCACTCCAAGAAATTCCACACGCAGATTGTGCGCAGACTTTCACTGGGTGGATAGGTGTACATCGTATCACGACCATTGCCTATTTTGAAATTTTTAAAATTATAGAAAGAGTATGACCTTTCTATATAAAAGTAGACACCGACTAATATCAAGATGCTTATCCCTGCTAAATAGCGGCGAATGGAGTACTTTTTATGATTGAGCCTTTGAGGAATGTATCCTATTATAAAATAAATCAGCAATAATAAAGAAGGCATTGATTGATAAAATCCGTAGTGGTATAACTTAGTATTAAAAAAAATCTTAAGTAATAAAAATAAAGAAAAAACTGACCACAAAACGACAACAGTTTGTTTTTTTTCTAGTTCGGGATTCTTTTGCATTGCGGTACGAAAGGTAAACAAAAGTGCTACTAAAATAAAAATATTAATTATAGGCAAAGCGTATCCTACATTGAGCCAGTTCATTTGAAATGAAATTGCAGCAAGAGCTGCAATTACTATGAAAGATAACCATTTTAGCAGTTGAGCATCTTTTTTTGTCTGACCACGCATACTGAAAACAACATTTAAAACTACTGCTATAGATATCCATAAAGCATATTTGATCATCTGGATGATATTTGATAAAAGATTATCCATCCCCATTAAATTTAAATAAAATGGCATTTTACTAATGTTAATGGATCCTACTTGCATCAGAGATCTACCCACTAAATAAAAAGCTTCTGCAAAACTGAAATATTTTGTAAAATAAATAACAAATGTTGCATAAGGTACAACCGCAATAATCAAAAATAATAATATGGTTT
>MFGW01000232.1:12712-21156 GCA_001780385.1 Candidatus Fischerbacteria bacterium RBG_13_37_8
ATAATTTCATTATCATATTTAATGAAGAAATAAATGTATATGAAAATGGTAATCGATGCAGCGGCAACGATTTCAATTTTAGTTAAGAGAATGGTTCCGAAGAGTAAAGCCGCAAAAATAATCAGGTACAATTTCTTTTGGTTGCTATATTTTCCTAATATATAGATAAGTAGTAATGATAGTATAATTCCATGGGTAGCCTCATGAGAATAAGGGCTGATAAAATTATAATTACCGCTCGTCATATACTGGGGAAATGCGAATATAGTCAAAAAAATAAAAGCTATAAATGCAGCAGTCAATCTGGTTGAAATATTTCGAAATGTGGTATAAATAATAAATGTTAAGAGAGCCGTGAGAGTTAGATTGGTATAAACAATTGTTGAGTATGATACGCCGAAAATCTTGAATATCAGGGCATTAAAATATTGTGAAAAAGGACCAAAAAAATGAACGATATCTTTATACAATACTTTGCCACTGCTAATTTGCCAGGGCATATATAAGTCTCTTCCAAAATCGATAAGAAGTTCAGGCCATTTTCGCCAGCTAAGTTTGCTCATTATAATGAATGTTGAGGCAAGTAGGAGAAGAATTACTATTTCCTTGATTAGTTCTATAGTTTTATCATGTTTTTGCTTTAATGCCTGCAATGGATTCCTAATATATTTTTGGTACATTTTGAAAAACCTGGCAGATAATTATATGCTCTTTAAATTGTATCTATGATCATTTTTTTAAGAGTACAAGTTTGATTTAAAAGCAAATCATTTTTTATTTTTTTTCCCCTTGTGCCTCTGAATCTTTGTGCAGGCCAAAGAAATTTGAAATTTCATTTATCATCGGTTAAATTTTCACCCCACCAGTAATCGGAGAATGTGGTGATACTGCGGATTTTTTTCTTGATGAAGAGAATGCCACCCTCGCCTTCCATTCGCATTTCTTTTGCATAAAGTTTTCCATCGAGCGTAACTTCATAGAGAAATATCATCCAGAGGCTTTTCATGCGCGATGGGAGTGGCTGAAGAGTGTATTCCAGTTTCATAGGATGACCGGTTTCTGAATTTAGCCAGGCCATTCCCTTGCTTTGTACGGTTTTTTTCTTGCCATTTTCCGTATATTCCATATCGAAGGTATAGTCAAAACCGGCGCACAATCTTCCGCCGATGGTTTGCGTATCTTTTCGCAAGGAATATTTTACTTTATTCTGCAAGTCTGGATTGAAAGGAGTTTCATCCGAGTTAAAGGATGCTGATGAATCTTTTTCTTTTTTATCTTGTGCACGTTTTTCTTCTGCTTTTTGCTGCTTCTCTTTGACTTCAGCAGTGATGTCCTTACCATCGCGAATTACTTTGACAATTTCACTTTTAAGTTTTTCTTTCTCATCTGGTTGTAATTTGATAAGCATTTCCTCGATAGATTCTACCTTGCCTTTTTTATTCAGAAGTTCTGTTTTTTGCATCATGGTACCCGGCACCCATTTTTCATTTGCTTTAAAAATTTCGAGTGCTTTATTCCATAGTTCATTTGTTTGTTGTTGCGCAAATGCAAAGCTAAAAAAAATTGAAATCAGGGTATTCATTAAGAGAAATGGAAAAAATATTCTTTTCATAATTATAAAGTATACATCGGATTTTCTCTGTGTCCTTTGTGGTTCATTTTCTATAATGTAAAATTCATTGCATTGACGATAAATTTAGCCATTTGTTCGCGTGTAATAGTATTAAGGGGGCAGTAAAGCAACGGTGATGACTGGCAACCGGAGATGACACCTGCATTATAAATACCTTCAATATATCCACAGAATGGATTAGAGCCTGACACATCAGCAAAAATATCAGCGCAGGAGGAAGAATCACATGAACCAGGATTGACTGATTCCATGGCAAGACAGATCAATTTTGCCATTGCCTGGCGTTGTGTGGCAGTCCCCGGGCAATAGAGCAATGGTGATGCCTGGCATCCATTCACAATTCCATCATCATAAAGTGCTTCAATGAAAGGACAGAATATGTTGCTTGCCGGCACATCCTGGAAAACATCAGTACAGGCACTTGTAGTACAGGCACCGGAACTGCTTGATTTCATGGCTATGCAGAGCAGTTTTGCCATTTGCTCACGATTTATTTGAATTGATGGGCAATACTGTGATGCGGTGCATCCTCCTGTTATGCTATGGTGGAGAATTGTTTCAATGAATGAATAAAACATTTTTGTTACGGGAACATCAGCAAAACTTTCACCAACATGATAAGTATAATTGTAGGGAACGGGACCGAATGAGTCAGCTGAAACATTTTCTGTAACTGTGAAATCCCAATGTGTTGTTGTTCGATTAGCAGAGGGAGCAGTAATGCTATAGCAGGTAGAGCAGCTTTGATGCATACCGGTATCTATGTCTGGATAAATTGCATTTGCCTGGTTAATAGTTATTGGATCGCTTGTGGACAGTTCTCCTGAGACAGTTTGTGCAGCGGCAGCACCGATATTTTCAAGAGTTCCGTTCAGATTTACCATCTCGTCAGGTTCTATTATTGAATTAACTTTAGGTGAACCACTATCATCGATGATAGGTTTCTCATTATTATATGGTTTTAAATAAGGTAATGGCGAGATGCAGGGAGTACATTCCCATGATGAACTGGTAACCTGGATATTATCGACAGCCCAGCCATCAAAATTATTATAGAAATCATCGAGGGAATCGAATTTGAAACGAAGTCGTATAGATTGACCGCTGAAGGAAGAAAGGGATACGGGACCGGATGCAGTCCATGCGAGTTGTGGTGGAGTATTTGCATCCATGTACCAAACTTGTGTCCAATTAGTGCCATCAGGTGATGCATATACGATTGTTTGGTCGTAACTGCCGCCTCCTGGTTCTACTTCTCTCCAGAATTGAAAGTTTAATTCCGATGTTGCTGCTATAATTCCTGGCACGATCGGAGAATCTATATTACCTGTGACTTCACTTCCCGTGTCATAATCGCAGGATGAATCTTGTCCGAAATAAGCTACTTTGCTTGAAGAAGGATATGGCTCAGCAAAACAATCTTGCTGGGATTCATCGGTAATATGCCATAATCCGCTCATCGTCCAGCCAGTGCCACCGCTTTCCCAATCTTCATTCATAGTTAAGTCAGGAATTCCTAATTGACCTGACTGATGGGTAAATGAATTATTGCTCGAACCTTCATTGTATTGCAGTGCAAGGTCTAAATCGATAAAATCACCACAGGTGAAGCTTTGATCGAGGCTGTAGGTGAAGTGTGGAGGATTTGATGAAGCCGTTTGTCCATTGAGAATATTAGGAAATGTAGCGTTTGCATCAAGAATAGTAATTCCAGGAGTTGATGAGCTGAGTGCTCCCGAAATACCGGTTAAATCTCCAGCACCATCATTAATAATAGTGACATCCACTATAATTGATTCACCCGGATCAATTATGCCATCTCCGGGCGCGCCTGAACAGTAATCAGTAAATGTATCGCTCTGATAAGAAGCATGTGGTCCTGCATTAGGTGTAGCGGTGACACAATTGCTCATATCGGATACACAGAATCCATCACTTGCAACCGCTTCGACATAATAATAATAAGGTATTCCTGGAGTGACAGTAGTATCTATCCAATTTAATGTATTGGTTTCAGTTTGTTCCAGCCATTGCCCATAGCATCCCTGTGTTGAACGGTAAATCCTGTATGCATTAGCATTAGGTACTGAGGTCCAGCTAAGATTTACTTGCAGAGGTGCAGGTGTGCTTGCAGAAAGTGTTGAAGTGGAGGTAAAACATGCTTCGACGGGTATTGCCATTGAAGCGATGGCTGCAATTGAAGACCGTGATATATCATAAGTGTAAGGAAGTGCAAGGATAGAGATATTATCACCAGAAGTATGATAGTAAGGATTAAAATCGCTTCCGACGCATCCTCCAGGGATATTATTATTATCTCCATTCTCAAAAACAAAAATTGAACCGACATTCACTGACCAAAATGAGACATGATCAGAACCGCCTGATGCGCCATTTATGATAAAGTCATGAGTCAAATCTACAGAATACGAGGTGAGGACATCTTCAAGACAATGACCGACATCCTGCGAAGAAGCCATTGTTCCCGCATTCAGGTCAAAGCATTTATCATTATTGCCATCCCAGCCAAACATATCACCATTCACTACTCCAAGAATATTGCTGGTAGGATGATCACTTACATATTCTCCGCTTCCGATGAGTCCCTGTTCTTCACCAGTGAAAAACATTATTTTAATAGTTCTCTCAAATCGGAATTGTCTAAGAAGACGGGCTGCTTCAAAAAGCATTGTAGAACCGGAAGCATTATCATCAGCACCGGGAGCATTTCCGGAAGAAGGCATATCATCGTAATGTGCTGAGATGCCAACGATTTCATTAGGTGTGACTTGACCGGGTATGGTAAGGATTAAATTCTTCCATGTATATGAGTTGTAAGGGTAAGGGTCTTCCTCAATATTAGCGCCATAATGCCAGTGCTGAGCTTGCTGAAGTGCAAAATCATATGCTTTTCCATTAGGATTACCATTAAACAATGCAGATGAATAACGAGTCAGGATGCTGTATGTTGAACCTCCTATTTCAACAGAATCAACACCGGTAATCTTATATTCCCAATCCATCCATTGATCCTGGCTTGTTCTGCTTAATAAATCATCAACTAATGCATTATATCCACAATTAAAGGGAACCAACGCACGTGTCTCAGTTAAAAAATGCTCCGTTCTTGTGAGATATGCAGCATGATACCCTTTCTGTATCCATTCTTCTGCTATTCGCGATGACATTTTAACAAGAGCCTCTTTTCCATTACGGTATAGAATCAAATGGTTCCAGCTAGAAGGAATATCCTGTTCGGAACGTATTTCAAATATATATAATGATTTTTCTTTATTTATGTTTTTCGCAATAATTTCAAACGGCAATGAGGATTTCTGAGCAGATTTCTGTTGTTGTTCGGACCATTCTGCCAGAAAATAATCTGCCGATCGCCATATATAGGGAAGCTTGCTTGATTCAAGCTTTGCAGCATGCTGGTAGTTTATGACTACCAGGTCTTTATTGCCCGGAGACTGTTCTGCATAACAGAAACTTAATAATATTAATCCAATAACAAGGATCATGGTTATTATTTTGGACATTGATATACCTCCTGTATGTTCAGCGCCATATTGTATCACAATCGGAGAATGAATGAAAACAGGAGACTGTCCCTTGTTTCCAAAGTTGACAGCGGTAATGCTTTGTACTATAGTGACAAATTAATGGTTTGGAGAATTCTGGAGAATAAAAAAGCATGCAAGAATTTGAACAAATATTAGGTACGATAAGTAATTTTGTATGGGGTCCACCACTTTTAATTCTTTTGTTAGGTACGCATATTTTTCTTACTATACGGCTTCGTTTTATTCAACGATTTATTGGAAAGGCAATCAAGCTTTCTTTTGAACGAAAGAGAGAAGGAGTAGGGGATATAAGTCATTTTGGTGCTTTAACTACAGCACTTGCAGCTACCATAGGAACCGGTAATATAGTAGGAGTAGCGACTGCAATTGCAGCGGGTGGTCCGGGTGCTGTTTTATGGATGTGGTTGACAGGTGTTTTTGGTATCGCAACAAAATATGCAGAAGCATTACTTTCTGTTAAGTATCGTACCACGACAAAACAGGGTCTCATGGCTGGCGGTCCTATGTATGTGCTGGAAAAGAAACTCAAGCAAAAGTGGCTGGGTATTTTATTTGCACTTTTTACAGCCATCACTGCTTTTGGGATTGGCAATACAGTGCAGGCAAATTCTATCTCTACAATGATGCTTGATACTTTTAATATTGATACATGGATTACGGGTGCAATACTGACTGTTTTGACCGGGATAGTGATTCTTGGAGGAATACGTTCAATAGCACAATGGTGTGAGAAGCTTGTACCCTTCATGGCAGTATTTTACATAGCAGGATGTCTTACCTTGCTTATTATGAATGTGGAAACTATTCCTCAGAGTTTGAAGCTAATAGCAACAAGTGCATTTACGGGACAAGCTGCAATAGGAGGATTTTTAGGAGCAGGTATGAGGGAAGCTGTTCGTTTTGGTATTGCACGTGGTTTATTCTCAAATGAATCAGGTTTAGGAAGCGCACCCATTGTCGCTGCTGCTGCACAAACAAAAAATCCAGTAAGACAGGCATTAGTATCTTCAACCGGAACTTTTTGGGATACGGTAATAATATGTGCAATAACCGGACTGACATTGGTAAATTCTGGTGAATGGATGAAGGGATTAGATGGTGCTATGTTAAGCAAGGCGGCATTTGCTGATATTCCGTTAATTGGTCCAATCGTCCTTACAGTATCTCTGTTTATATTTGTATATTCCACTATTTTAGGTTGGTCATACTATGGTGAAAAAGCTATTGAATATCTATTAGGAACATTTGCTATTGTACCGTATCGGTATCTCTGGGTAATAATGGTAATGGTGGGTTCAATGGTAAGTATTCCAATTGTGTGGTCATTCGCCGATATAGCGAACGCATGCATGGCAATACCTAATTTAATATCATTGATAGTATTAAACGGAGTTTTGGTAGCCGAAACCCGTAAGTATTTATGGTCTAATGATATGGAAGCGAGCGGAGAATAAAAAATAGCTCGTACTCAATGTTCAGCTAATTTGAGGATGTTGCATTAATCAGGCAGTTCTTTGACGATTTGAATGAATTTTTTATAGGGAATTGCTGTCCAGCTTTCTGCTACAGTGGCTCCTGATGATAGTGTAATTAGCGCAACTTTAGCAGCAGTATTCTCATCTGGAGCTTCAAAAATATCCAAAAAATCATAAGGACCCAAGAGCGCATAATGAACAATAAATTTAACGGTGGGACATTTTTTCTTAATCGTATCATGCCATTTTTTGCCTATTTCTTCACGTCTGCTCAAATCTCTGATAGTATCAACCGATAATTTTGTCATTAAAACAAAAGTAGGCATCTGCTACCTCCTATGTGAATAAGGATTCAAGGATTCGAGGATTCAAGTGCTGGCGAACGAAGAGTTCGCCAGTTCCTCTTATTCCTTGTTCGGGATATCTTGTAGGGGCGAACCTTGTGCTCGCCCTTGCAAATTTTCTCTTGCATTATTTGCTATCATCTCTGGGTATCCCTTTAGGGGCATGGGCGACTCCTATGTAATTCAGTGATCAGTAGCCACTAAAATAATAATAGCATTATTTAAGGATAATATCTATACTATGGCTTGAATTTCTTAATGAAATAATTTGCTTTAACTTGTATAATAATAGATGTATGAAAAATAAGAAAAAAAATATTATTGAACAGGAAGAAAATGATGCAATAGCAGTACTAGCTCATCCTCTTGTATCACTGCATAATACTGTCGGAATATATTCGTATGATACTGCTGTCGTGCATCTTATGAAGAAATATCTTAATGAATTTAAAGATAAGGAAATACATTGCAGTGAATGCAGACCAGAAAAAAAAGGCTTATCACTGGCAAAGAAACTTTCTAATATTGGATATAAAGTGCATTTGTACACCGATATGGGATTTCTTTCTCATTTACATAAGCTGGATGTCGTAATAACTGGAGCTGATTTCATCATTAAGAAAGGTGTAGTGAATACGATAGGCACAAGTTCAATTGGTGCTCTTTGCAGATCAATGAAAAAACCATTCTATGTATTGCTTGGGAGCAGTAAATTCCTGCCAGGACATAATATCCTCTCTAAACGTTTTGAATTACAATCAAAGGATGAGATTATAATCGACAGCCCGAAGATTAAGACTCTAAATTATTATTCAGATATAACGCCTTTCAAAAATATAACTTATATAGTAACTGAAAAGAGATTATATACCCCAAAGGATATAATTCAATACTTGAAAAATTTTCCTTGATATGCGATAGTATGCAATAACATTTGGGAAAGATATTATTTTTTTCTGTGAATAATGATAATTTTCCCAGATTCAAAGGATCTCTTCCGCACGCAAGAAGCGTTCTGATGAAGGGATCCCTGAAGGAGTTGAAAGTATGTTCGCCAATGAATTGCGAAACAAAATACAAACAAAGAAAGCGGTTATTGGTGTTATTGGATTAGGATATGTCGGCTTGCCGCTCGTAGTGGAAGTAGTGAAGGCAGGATATCATGTGATAGGATTAGATGTGAGCCAGGAAAAAATAAACAAGCTCATGAAAGGAATTTCTTATATTCAGGATATTAGTTCAGACTTAATAGATAAAATAGTAAAAGAAGGTAAATTCACAGCTACCACAGATATGAGCATGCTGACAAAAATAGATGCGGTAAGCATTTGCGTTCCCACACCTTTGAATAAATCAAGGGATCCTGATATGTCTTTTGTGATGAATGCCATTAATGAATTAAAAA
>MFGW01000232.1:21216-21439 GCA_001780385.1 Candidatus Fischerbacteria bacterium RBG_13_37_8
GAGAAATATTGCTTCCTGTTTTATCAGAAAAATTAAAAATAGGCGAGGATTTTTTTCTTGCATTTTCTCCAGAACGTATTGATCCCGGTAATAAACAGTACTATCTGAAAAATACCCCTAAAATCGTTGGAGGCATTACCGAACAATGTTCTGAATTGGCTAAATTACTCTATGAACAGTGTATCGATAATGTGTACGCAGTGAGCTCACCTGAAGCAGCTGA
>MFGW01000232.1:21544-21671 GCA_001780385.1 Candidatus Fischerbacteria bacterium RBG_13_37_8
ACTGAATGAAGAACATAAAAGCATTAAAGGAAGCAAGATTCTTGTTATTGGCGTTGCATATAAAAAAGATATCGACGACCTTAGAGAATCTCCAGCTCTTGATCTTCTCAGATTACTTGTCTCTAAA
>MFGW01000232.1:21683-21799 GCA_001780385.1 Candidatus Fischerbacteria bacterium RBG_13_37_8
GCTAAAATAATAAAATTATGAATGGAGAGTCCTATATTGATGACTTTCTTGCTTTTATAAGACTGGAGAAAGGCTTATCTGAAAATACCATTGAATCGTATGGACGCGATTTATCA
>MFGW01000232.1:21990-22386 GCA_001780385.1 Candidatus Fischerbacteria bacterium RBG_13_37_8
TTTGCTATGGAAAAGGTGGCAAAGAACGGGTCGTTCCTTTTGGAAATGCAGCATTAAATGCAATAGAATATTATTTGAGTTTTTCACGATTGCACTTGACAAAAAAATCTCAAACTGATTTCTTATTTTTAAATGTCAGGGGAAATAAATTGACGCGACAAGGTTTCTGGAAAATATTAAAAAAATATGGCAAGAAAATTCAACTGCAAAAAACATTAAGCCCCCATATGCTGCGCCATTCATTCGCTACCCATCTACTTGAACATGGAGCTGATTTGCGCTCAGTACAAATGATGCTCGGTCATTCTGATATTACTACTACTGAAATTTACACACATCTGAGTCGGGCAAAACTTCAGGAATTATATCATCAACATCATCCACACTCTGGTAAGA
>MFGW01000232.1:22419-24372 GCA_001780385.1 Candidatus Fischerbacteria bacterium RBG_13_37_8
CTCTATTGTCATCATGAACTTTTAACGTTGCGCTAACCATTTCCTGGGTTTTCCTGTCTATTGCGTCTCGAAACAGAACTAATTGCTGACTCTGATGATCCATGAGTTTGTTTTCCAGTGCTTGAAATTTACTCTCCATAAGTAAATTTTGTTCTTTCTGATAGTTGCCGAGTGTTTCCTGGATTAAATTCTTCGTATCAATCTGTTGATTGTTAGTAATATTTTCCGCAGGAGGCACATTGGTAACGGGGGAGGCAGTATAAAATTTCACGAGAATAATTGCATTCATAAAAATAAGAATGCTTGCAGCAAAGGCTAATACTGATTTCTGGTCAAATATTTTTGACAACAGACTTTTCTTTTCCTTGAAATAGAGCAATCGTGCAGGTTCTTCTTCATCTATTGTTTTCATTAATCGCAAGGTTGCCTGCATTTCCTGAAGCTCTATATTGCATTGGGGACAATCTTGAAGATGAGCTTCAACCAGTGTTTTGGCTTTGGCTGATAACTCATCATAAATATAATCAATTACATATTTTTCTATGTAATCGCAATTTTGCATTGCTCACTCCTTTTAATGATTTAACTTCCTTTCTTATTGCCAAATGAACACTGTTCACTAACCGCTGATCACTTTCCTACATAGGGGGAAGTGAAGTTAAATCCTTTAAATCATTTTTCACTCTTTTTAATGCATAATGTAAACGAGATTTCGCAGTTCCAATGGGTATCCCGATGATTTGTGAAATCTCTTCAAATGATAAATCCTGGTATAATTTTAATTCCACTATAGTTTTCTGTTCCTCTGGTAAATTTCGTATCGCTTTCAAAACTCGCTCCGTAGTTTGTTTTTTTATAAGTGCAGTTTCATTTTCCGGTTGCACTCCATATCCGGCTAAAATATCATCTGTGGAAACTGATGTATCATGAAATTTTTTCTCTGTTTTTCTTCTTCTTAATTTCGAAATGCAATTATTAATTGCTATTCTATAAAGCCAGGTTGAGAATTTAGAATTTCCTTTAAACGAATGAACCTTTTCAAAAGCTGTTATGAATATATCCTGGCATGCATCCGAGGCATCTTCTGCTGAACCGAGCATTCTAACTGCCAGATTATAAATCTGTTTTTCCCATTTCCAGACTAACATGTTAAACGAATATTTATCGCCATTCTTGACCTTCTCAACGAGTATCTCATCGTTCATATCGTTTAGACGCACATGCTCATTTTTTGGTTTCATAATTTTTCAATTATTTGGTAAAAATAAGCATAGCATAGAATGACCGTTGAGGCAAATTGGGGAATAGGGACTGGGGAATGGGGAATAGGGATTGGGGAATAGGGGAGCATTTACTTTTTTTCTTCAAATGTGATAAAATCCACCTTTAAAACCTCTATTCTACCATAATTATGAAAACGAGCACGCGTGTATTTTATAAAGATACTGATAAAATGGGGGTGGTCTATTATGCCAATTATTTGTATTGGTTTGAGATTGGGCGTGCTGAATATATGAGAAGCATAGGTTGTTCTTATAAAGAACTTGAGGAGAAAAATTATTTGATGCCGGTGATAGAAGCACTGTGCAAATACCATCATCCTGCCACGTACGATGAAACAATTGAAATTGATACTTCGATTGGAAGTATCAGCAAGTTAAAGCTTCGCTTTGATTACAAAATTTTTCGGAAAGATGATATGAAGCTCCTCGCAGAAGGGTATACCATCCATGCTTATGTTGATCGCAACGGTAAAATACAACGCCTGCCTCAACACCTTATCGATCTCCTGAATAGCCCTGAGGACAATAATTCAAAGTCGTTTCTCAATAACTAACTGTCATTATATGCTTTGTGAAGCAAAGCGCAATAAAGCTTGACAATCCTATCTTTTTTAGCAATAATTCAGTATGAATTTATGGGACTTTTATGGTTGAATACTGTTCTCTTCAT
>MFGW01000232.1:24397-25513 GCA_001780385.1 Candidatus Fischerbacteria bacterium RBG_13_37_8
TAGTCTCCATAATTTATTCTTTTTCAACTTTATACTTTAGAGCTCGTAAAAAACATTTGAGAGTTCTGGTATTTTTGAATACTATTGAAAGAAGAATGACCATGTCAGAAAAGATTTTCATTGGTGTCGATATAGGTGCCTCACGTGCCAAAGTAGCTGTTCTGGATATGAATAAGAATGTTATCGGGTATGATGTAAGAAAATCAGGCACCGATTTTTCGGTAACAGCAGACAAGGGATTGAAAGCTGCTCTGAAAATGGCACAAAAAAAAGAAACGGCTATTCAAGGAGTGGTATCTACAGGCTATGGTAGATTGAATGTAATGTTTCGTAATGGTACAAAGACAGAAATAGGATGCCAGGCAAAAGGATGTTACTTTTATTTCCCGATGTCAATCACCATTATTGACATTGGCGGTCAAGACAACAAGATTATAAAACTTGACCAATCAGGATTACGTTCCAGTTTCAAAATGAACCGCAAATGTGCTGCTGGAACCGGTGCGTTCCTGGAAGAAATGTCCGTACGACTTGATATTCCACTGGAAGAAATGAATGGATTAGCAGAACGTTCTGAGAATATTGTAGAATTAGGAAGTTTTTGTACTGTTTTCACAGCGACAGAAGTATTGGGAAAAATAAGAGCAGGCAAAAAAATAGAGGATATCGTAAAGGGTCTTTTTCTATCCGTAGTGAAACGTTTACTTGAGATGGATTCATTGACTGAGAAAGTAGTGATGACTGGTGGTGTAGTAGCGCATAATCCACTGCTGGTTACCATGGTTAGAGAAGTAACCGGAAGAGAAGTCCTGGTACCGGAATATCCACAGCTCACAGGAGCAATTGGCGCCGCTCTTTTTGCAATGGATATGAATGCAAACGAATAGCAGTAATTTGAATAGGAGTCTCCCATGCGTTTAAACGCGCACAACAGAGATAAAAGCATATAATGTCAGCGATACTACATAAAGGGCAGAAACACAGGTCTGCCCCTACAGCAAAGTTCAAGGAAACCTTGAACTTTGAACTTTGAACCTTGAACTTATTCACAAAGGAGGTAAATGATGGCTGAAGAGAAAAAAGTAATCCGGAAAAAAATTCAGGCAACGGCTGAAA
>MFGW01000232.1:25546-33087 GCA_001780385.1 Candidatus Fischerbacteria bacterium RBG_13_37_8
TTGATAAAGCAGCTAAATCAGGTTCCCATAAAATTGCCTGGTGTTCGAGTGTTGGTCCGGCTGAATTATTATTAGCCATGGGATTCCTGGTTTATTATCCGGAAAATCATGGTGCTCTATTAGGCACTTCCCGCTTATCAACAGAGGTTATTCCTTTTGCAAACGCACTTGGATATTCGCCAGATATATGTTCGTATCTTACATCGGATGTAGGAGCTTACGTGAAGGGAGTAACACCTCTTTCAAAAGCATTTCCCGGTATTGAAAAAGTGCCTAAACCTGATGTATTAGTATTTAATACGAATCAGTGTCGTGATGTACAGGATTGGTTTTCCTGGTATTCCCGGGAACTGAATGTGCCTGTTATGGGTGTCGAAACACATAGAGGAGTGGGTGAACTTTCCACAGCAAAAATTACTTCGGTCGCAGCTCAGATTGAAGCATTGATTGAACCGTTGGAAAAAATATCCGGGAATAAATTTGATATGGACAAATTGCGCGAAAGAGTAAGATTATCCAGGGAATGTTCTGATATGTGGAAAAAAGTATTGGATACAGCAAGCCATGTTCCTTCACCTTTTACCTTTTTTGATGCAACCGTTCACATGGGTCCGGCTGTCGTTCTGAGAGGAAAGCAACAGGCAATTGATTACTACAACATCCTGCTGAAGGAATTGGAAGAAAGATGTGAAAGCAATATCGCTGCTGTCGAAGATGAGCGTTTCCGTATATATTGGGAAGGCATGCCGGTTTGGGGCAGATTAAGAGACCATTCCGAATTGTTCGCTTCCCTTAAAGCATGCGTGTTGGCATCGACTTATTGCAACAGTTGGATATTCACTGATTTTGATGCGGCTGATCCGTTCAACAGCATGGCTCGTGCTTATACCAACCTGTTTATTGTCCGGTCAGACAAGGAAAAAGAAAAATATATGAAGAGAATGATCGATTTCTTCAAGATTGATGGAATTCTTTACCATGATGCAAAGACCTGCCCTAATAATTCAAATAACCGCTACGGCATGCCGCAGAGACTTGAAAAGGCTACAGGAATACCAAGCCTCGTTATTAATGGAGATTTATGCGACTTGCGGCTCATATCAGATGAACAAACAAAAACCAATATTGAAGCTTTCATTGAACAATTAGAGGAGAGGAAGTAACATGCTATACAAATTATTTCATCCTAAATCAGTTGCCATTATTGGAGCCTCACAGAAAGCGCTCAGCATTGGCAATGTCATCACAAAAAATCTGCTTAAGTATCAATTTAAGGGACCTATTTATCCTATCAATCCGAAAGCAGATGAGATCTTAGGTGTAAAAGCGTTTCCATCTCTTATGGAAGTACCCGGTGATATAGACCTTGTGCACATAAGTATTCCCGCTAAATTTACGCCCGATGCGATTGATGAATGTGGACAAAAAGGAGTTAAATTTGTCATTATTAATAGTGCCGGATTCAAGGAAATAGGAAAAGAAGGTGAAGCTATTGAACAGGAGGTGGTTGCGCGTGCGAAAAAACATGGCATACGCGTTTTTGGGCCGAACTGCCAGGGAATTATCAATTCTGATCCGGAATATAAAGCTTACTGTGATTTTACATTTACGTACCCGGAACCGGGGCATGTCTCAATAGTGGCTCAAAGCGGAGGTGTCGGCGCTATTTATATGCAATGCATTCATGATCTGGGTATTGGTATGCGTTTTTATGCTTCTAATGGGAATGCGTGCGATATATCGATCCCGGAAATTCTCAGATATTATGGCGAAGATGAAAAGACACGCGTAATCATTCTGTATGCGGAAGGATTTGCCAATCCTGGAGAATTTATGGACGCCGCTAAAGAAGTTGCTGCGAAAAAACCAATACTGGGGATGAGAGCAGGACGAACTGAAGAAGGCGCTAAAGCTGCCGTTTCACATACGGGAGGACTTGCCGGTGTTGGATTATCAACCGAACTGATATTTAAAAAGACCGGGATTCTCACTTTCCGTGACGTGGAAGAAATGTGCCAGGCAGCCATGGCATTCGCAACGCAACCGGTTCCGAAGGGAAATCGCGTAGGATTGATTACTGATACTGGTGGACCAGCTATTATTGCTACTGATGAACTGGTAGATAATGGACTGAAAATTGCCCCTCTCTCTGATAAGGGCAAAGGAATACTGAGAGAGAAATTATACCCGGAAGCTGCAATTAATAATCCCGTGGATGTTCTTGCTACTGCAATGGCCCCACATTACCGCGCCGCACTGGATGTGTTAATGGATGAAGAAAACATAGACAGTGTTTATATTACTTTCGTTACTCCTCCATTTGTGGACACGGAAAGCGTAGCAAAAGAAATGGCGGAAGTTAGCAAACAGAAAAGAAAACCTATTGTATGCAATTATATAACTGATAAGCCGCAATGGACAGGCACTACCGCCATATTAAAGGAAGGAGGTATCCCATGTTACGATTTTCCGGAAAAAGCTGCCAAGGTATTAGCAGCAATGACAGACTATAATAAAATACGTAGCCGAAAGCTTGGAAAACCAGTCAAATTCAAGGATGTGGATGCATCAAAAACCGCCAGCATACTGCAGAAAGCAAAAGAAACCGGACGGGAAATTCTCCCTGCTGCTGATGTTTATGATCTGCTGAATGCATATGGTATTCCGGTTGCCGGCTGGAAAATCGCACATAATGCGGATGAAGCACAAAAGGCTGCTGCGGAGATAGGATTCCCTGTAGTAATAAAAGCTGATTCCGAGAAGATAGTTCATAAAAGCGATGTGGGCGGTGTAGTCCTTAACTTGATAAATGGTGAGGCAGTAAAAGTGACTGTTGAAACCATGCAAAAGAAATTCGGTGAACAGGGACTGCGATTTTTCATTCAGAAGTATCTACCTGCCGGAACAGAAGTAATTGTGGGTGCTATAGAAGAAAAGGGACTCGGTCATATGATCATGTTTGGCCTGGGCGGAGTGCTTGTTGAATTATTCAAGGATGTCTCATTCGAAATCACACCGATTACACAATTCGAAGCTGAAGAAATGCTGACTTCTATTAAGTCATCTGCATTGCTCTCCGGTTTTCGAGGCAAAGCAGGTGTGAACAGGGCAAAACTTATTGAAATCATACAACGAGTTTCACAGTTTGTCATGGAGAATCCGCGGATTAAGGAAATGGACCTCAATCCTATTATTGCTTATGAAGATAAAGTGTACGTAGTTGATGCCCGAATAAAAATTTGAAGGAGCGGGTCAGGTCTTGGGTTTTGATTTTCATTTTTCGCGGGCTGGAGAATGAGTACAGGCCTTGATTTTGAAATTCAAAACCCAAGACCTGACCCCTGTTAGATAAAGCGAGAAGAAATGAATAAAAAAAATATTGCTTTACCAGGAGCAATTGGTGTTGCTGCAGTATGGTTTGGTTCACATGCAGGCGCTGGTTTTGCCACCGGCAGACAGGAAGTCAGTTATTTTGTCACCTTCGGTTATCATGCTGTGTGGATTGGTTTTTTTGCTATGCTGGTGACAGGCGCAGCAATATATATTGCCCTGGAAATTGCAAGAATTTACAAAGTATATGATTACAAGAATTGGCTCAAGATCTTATTCGCACCTTACCCGACGGTGCCTTCTGTTTTGTGGGAAATATTTTATTTATATGGTGCGATTGTAGCAGCCGGTGCAGTCATAGCCGGGGCTGCTGATTTAGTGCGCCAGACACTTCATATTCATTATGGAATAGGTGTGGTAATTGTTGCAGCCATTCTTCTTTTGTTAACTATTTTTGGTTCTAACCTGGTACGAAATGCCTCGACCGGCATGGCTGTCTTTATGATTGCGGCAATTATAGTCGTAACACTCCTCGGCATTAAATTCAGCAGCGCTAATCTTTCCAGGGTAGTGGCTGAAAGGGAAACCACGGCAGGATTCGGCACAATACTATGGATGGCATTTATTTATGGTGCGTTCCAGTCAATCCTCGTAGCACCCGTAATCTCGGTCGCAGAAACACTCCAGACCAGGAAAAATAATATCCTGGCAGCACTCTTAGGCACTTTAGTTAACGGAGGTATGCTCATTTTAGTGTGCATAATGCTGTTAGGTTTTTTTCCTGCTATCTCAAAAGAAAATCTGCCTGTCTACTATGTCACAACAAAATTGGGAATCTCCTGGCTATTTGCCCTTTATACATTGATATTATTTTTTGCCTTGATTTCCACCGGCGTGGGTCTTATCTATGGTGTGATCAAACGATTTGAAGTAGCATGGACAAAGGGCAGTGGCATATTCCAAAGTGTTCACATGAGACGATGCACCATTTGCTTTCTCTGTATGATAGTTTCAACTTTAGTTTCTCTTTTTGGACTCACTACTATTGTGAATATAGGTTATTATGCCTTAGGCTTAATAGCAATCTTCCTGAATATAATCCCACTTTTCATTCTTGCCCCTCTTAAATTAATTCAAGCAAAAACTCCATAGAAGAAATCTCTATATTTACAAAAACAGCAAAAAAATGATAAAATTGAGAATATGAAAGCAAGGATTATACAAATAATTAAAGAAGAACTTCAAAAAGATCAAGTTATCTGTTTTGCTTATCTATTTGGATCGTTTTTGAAAGAAGAAATGTATGAAGATATAGACATTGGCATTTATTTATCTTCAACTGAAAATAACATATTTGTAATTACCTCTGAATTGAAGCATCGGATATCTGAAAAATTACAGCAAATAAATGTAATATGCAATGCTGATGATATAGATATAACAATTTTAAATGCAGTAGCTTTTAATTTCCTCACGCGAGTATTCAAAGAAGGACTTTTGATAATTGATAGAGAACCAGATTTTAGAACAAACCTTATGGAAGCAAACGCTATCAAATTCAGAGAATGTCTCGGTTTACTAAAGGAAGCTGATTTACTATGAAAATAGATACGGCAAGACTCCAAAATTATCTTTTAGACATTAAATCAAGAACCATTGAGATTGAAAAACTTCTCTCGAATAACAATAATGAGCAAATATTATCAGACCCATGGCTAATCAGAGGATTAAAGTATTTATTAATTGAGATAGCTGAAATTATGGCCAATACATTAACACATATTATCACCAGGGATAAAGGTCAGACTGTAACAGGCTATGTCGATACTATCATAAAAGCAGGTGACTTAAGCATTATTTCAGAATCGTTGTCAAAAAAACTCAAACCATTTTTTGATTTCAGAAATTCTATAATTCATAGATATTGGATAATTTCTGATGAAAAATTATTATTACTTACGCGAGAAAATCACAAAGATTTTGAACTATTCATAGATGAAATCAAAATATTCATGCAAAAGTAACCGTGAATTCATGCAATATCTTTTTATTGCTAAATCATCAGCGCTGTAACTAATGCCTCTTCCATTGAACCTGCATAATCATAATCCACGAGCCATCCGGTTGCATCTTTTGCCTTGACAAATCGGCCTTCCAGCAGCATCTGCAACAGCTTATAGTAATTCTCTGGTGATGTTTTACGGAATGCCCAGTGACATCCTTCCATGCCGGGAACAACGGGCAGTGTTACTTCTGGCATGCCGAGATCGGCATTATCAACTGAAACCAGGTAATGACAATGCATCAGTAATTCAAGAAATCCACCCAGGCAACGCTTGCCATTGATAAAACCGACCGATACTTCAAATTCATTAAAGAGGCGGCGTGCTGTTTGCGACCAGGCTTTGGAAATCTGCGTTCCTTACTATGCATATGAGCCAGTAGTATATCTCGCTACTAAAAACACAAACACTGCGCCACACCAAGCTTGTCCTTCACAACCTACCTACGGTACCTGTATTTGGTCTGTATATAGAGATTCCTCGATTCAGAGGAATCATCTTCCCTACTCGACAATCACTGATATCGAGGTTGATCGATTGATAAGTCTTACCGATCCGACTCCGACTACGACATTTTTCTACCTGATAGATCATGGCGTCTCAACCCTTGCAACTGATCCCGATCATGATATTCGTGGTTTCGTAGATGCGGTCAATAATCCACCTGATCCGCGATGGAGTTATCTGCAATTAAATATTAATACGACTTCTTATATTAAAACTTATCTGCCGAATCGTCCTGTAAATAATCAAAATGAAGTTGTCACATCTACAACGCCGGATATTAATTGGATTGGGCATTATCCGCATCAGCAGCAAGATTTACCCATGTTCGTAAAATTGACGGTCAGGGGATGGGCGTATCGATATTATTGGCTTCGTGTACTGGACCCAAAAGATCAATCAAGCTACCCAGGAAATCCGATTCCAAATCCTGATGCCGGAGATAGATGCTGGCATGCACAGCATTCACCACCCGGTCCATTTCTTAATGCATGCGATAATCTCAATTGGAATGATAACCAGGAAGAACCTTTTGGGCTTTGCTATCAAGAAACAAATTGTCCTGATCCTGAAAAAATATTACAGATTTTTATGGGATCGGGCAATGGACAAACCGCTGAAACAGATGTATATTTAAAAATGCCGAGCCGGAACGTCACACAAAATCAAGGAGGAAATGCAGGAGATAATATCATCGTGCAATTAAGTGAGATACCATTTGGATACCCCGCTTATGAAAGTTGTCTTGGCGTGCCTGCCGTGAATTGCAAGCAGCCGGTAGATGCTTATTCCGGTATTTATACGGCATGGAAAAGAGTTGCTGTAGAATATGATTTTATGTTCCGGTACGGCTCTCTGTTGAGAGAAACATTCAATCCATTTTCCTGCACGCCAGGTCTCGATTGTGACAAAGTCAAGGTATATCCATGGATTATAGAATCACCAATTCAAGCAGAGGATGAAGTCTGGATTTTTACTAAGCCGCTTTCTTTGCAATTGCAGGGCAGAATAAAAGGTAATGCTATTTTGCAGCCACCTCCTATGCCGGGTTCCGATTATGAAGAAGCCATTGTTTCAAGCATATTTCCTTATCCGGATCCTCCTGCCGATCCTCAATATTATGTGATTGATCTCGACCAGGATCTCACAAAGATATATATTGCAGCCCCACCTCATATTGATCATTATTTTCTTCCTGACTTTACTAATCAAGATAGCGCCGGTGTTGCAGTTAAGTCAAGAACAACCGGACCAAATGCCCCATTTAATTGCACGCAGGCTCAGTATAATGATAAATGCTACTTCAGAAGGACAATGCAGCTATCAGATATTGAGCGTACTTACAACAATGCCTTTGTATTTTTTGATACAAGAAGCTGGGATGGGAATAATGGCTCCGGAGCAGTCCCATTTCTTCCTAATGTATTCAGCTTGACAATACAAAAGGACGCAAATTATTTTACACAATTCTCTTTGTTCAGTAGCATTTGGTTTAAAAATTGCATTAATCCTGCTCTGCAATGTGATCAGACTAATTATTTGCATCTATTCGGAGCAGGTATGTGCATGGACCTTCAAGGCGACGATTCCGCTGCCGGATTTACTTGGCCTCTTAGTAATGTTTCTTTTATTTATGTGGCAACT
>MFGW01000232.1:33104-35249 GCA_001780385.1 Candidatus Fischerbacteria bacterium RBG_13_37_8
CGCAGATGCTCTCTTTTTATCAGTAACTAATCATGAATTAGCACACCAATTTGATGTAGATCCCTGTGATGCAGCATACCACGACATTGCGTATTCATGGTGCAGTGGCCAACAGGGTTGTACTTCTGTACATCCTCCTCCTCCTGAAGAAATTCATTACCCATGGGAATTTTCTTTGATGCATCTTTTGGGATGTCCGGAACCGCCTCCTGAGCCACTCACTTGTGACCAAGCAGAAGATGATATGGCTTTTGATGGTATCGAAGAATTACAAATCTTAAATTATTTAAGCGGCATACCAGAAGCCTGCACAAATCCCAGTGATGGCAGGCAATTTTCAGTAGGAGCTGGAGCAATTCGCACAATCAAAGAGCCATTATAAAACCACTAAGAGTAAAATTATTCCTGGTGAAAAGTGCAATAAAATTGCCTTTTTCAAGGAAAAAACAAAAGCCTTTTTTAGGAGGTCATATGAACAAAATAACAAAGTTGAGCATAATGATTGTGATATCATTATTATTTAGCAAGGGAGCTGCTTATCCGAATGTTCTAATCGCAAAAGATACTACAAAAACATTGCAAATGGAGATATCACTATCCTCCTCTCAATTTTTGCTTGGCGAGCCAGTTATGCTTGTAATAATAATAAAAAATATTGGCTCCAAACCGGTAAGACTTCCTCTATTTTCAATGCTCCAAGTCCGCGAAGCGACCATACTGCCATTTGGACGGGAACTGAAATGATTATTTGGGGAGGCTGCAATAGCTTATTTACAGGAGGTAAATACACCCCCTAAAAATATTGAAGCATTTATTTAGTAATTTAAATGAGAAAGTGTAAGTAGAAATGCAAGAATTTCGCAGCCAAAGGACAATACGCCCCTTACGGTTTGCTAAGCATTCATTCGGAATGCTCACAATGGCAGGAATACATGCAAAAAAATTCGAGGGAATGTAGCTACATTCCCATATATATCTTATCTCTGTTATACCTATGGTATAAAATCTTAAGAAACATTTACGATTTTGCCCAAACAACGATAAAATTAATAAGTTCAAGGTCTAAATTAACACAGCCTATTTAACCCTGAACCCTCAACCCAACAAACCTTGAACCGCTTTCTGCGAACCTTATTCGCAGAAAGCTTTCTGTTCTCTGTGGTTTGTTACCCTACACGGTCATTGTTTTCTGGAAATCGGCTCCGATTTTGCCTTTATTGCATGCCGAGCTGCCCATGAATTCCGCTGAATGCTTCGCCTGAACATTTATAGCTTCAGCAAGAGGCACCGCGCAAGAATCCTGAACGGTTTTAAAAATTGCACGACGTGCTGTTTCGATTGCCGGATCACCGGCTGGCGAAAGACCGCTGATTTCTGATGGAATTGCCGCCAGGACACCTTCTTCAACTTTTCTCAAAGGCAATCCATGATCGGCTCCCGTTGCTATTTTCCATGCAGTAGCTAATGCATCTTCCATTGAACCTGTATAATCCACGAGCCATCCGGTTGCGTCTTTTGCCTTGATGAACCGGCCTTCCAGCAGCATCTGCAACAGCTTATAGTAATTCTCTGGTGATGTTTTACGGAATGCCCAGTGACATCCTTCCATGCCGGGAACAACTGGTAATGTAACTTCCGGCATACCGAGATCGGTATTATCCACTGAAACCAGGTAATGACAGTGCATCAGTAATTCAAGAAATCCACCGAGGCAACGCTTGCCATTGATGAAACCAACCGATACTTCAAATTCATTATAGAGGCGGCGGGCTGTTTGTGACCAGCCTTTTGAAATCTGTGTTCCTTTATCCACGACTGATAGGGCAGGGAAGAAATCACTCGTATCTGCACCTACCATCTGTGTTGCCAGATGAAAATCACCCGTTACAATCACCCGTTTGATATTGTTGCTTTTGAGCCAATCAATAGCACGGTTCAATTCACTGTTCACATCGCTGTTATAACTTTCACGTCCTATAGAGATTATGCCAGTTGTGCCATCATGTTCAGCATTGACATAGAGCTGCTGCCATTCAGGGGTATCCATTTGATTAAACACATCCGGGTACCAGCTTTTTGTACCTGCCTCCGGATGCAGATGATGATAATCTGCTACAATTTGTACCACATTTTCCTTGCCGAAAC
>MFGW01000232.1:35280-37908 GCA_001780385.1 Candidatus Fischerbacteria bacterium RBG_13_37_8
TTGAGCACAAAGCTCTCCAATAGCATTAATTTGCGAGAGATGCGATCGCTTTTCATGCAGCATCAGGCTTGTCATTTGGAAGAAAGGACCTAAAATCCATGTCATGAATTCCTGTTCTTCACTTCTGTCAAGTGTCCAGTTTACTACCGGTCGGAAATGATTGAGCGGATACCAATTGTCACCACTATCCTTATGCTCAACAAGTTCCGGAGTAGGTGTGAATACATCACCATACACTTTGCTTAGATGATGCAGACATGACCATGTCAGGAAATTAGCACCTGCTGCTCCAATCGCATCATGTGCACGGAATGGATTCGGTCCTAACAGCTTGCGTATATATTTATCTGCTTTCCAATAAGGCATGTTACATGCTCGATGATAGCGCAATCCTGCAAGCATTAATCCGCAGAATAATACATCAAGTACAAATGACCAGTCATCACTGACAGGTATCGGTATTAATCCGAGCGTCCAGAAAAGTTGTGTTAAAGCAGAGGGACCTTTCTCTACAATCTCAAAAATCTTATTCGTTTCATGTGGAAATGCTGGATGTGCAATTCCTACTCCAAGTTGATGACTCGGAAAACCTGAAGTTACTGAGCGTATCTGTATATCAGGAAACTGACTTCGAAAAATTTCATAATGCGCAATCTTAATATCGAGTATTTCAGGAATTGCCTCAAGGAGAAATTTGGGCTGCATTTTCAATAATTGAGGTGGCAAATGTGTTCCATCATAATTGAGATGTACGACATCTTCCATAATTTTTGCCGCGCCCTTTTTGCCGAACGCTCGTGACAGTCCGGGATATTGCTTTGCGATACCATCTGGTACACCCGGGAAATCAAGTGCAATGAATGGTATACCGTACCCTTGCAGTCTTGATGCAAATTGCATTGTTTTTCCCGCTCCAACAATACCGTTAGCTCCCGATATTACAAAAGCGCCTCGATTATCGCTCTTCCCGAATATCTGTTCAACCAGGTCAGCAGTAGTAACCGGAATGCGTCCATTCTGAAAAATACTCATCACTGTTCCTAATCCTAATGTCTCCAATGTTGCTTGTCTCATTGAATGTGTCATGATGATTTACCTCCTCTCCGTTACTTTAAAAATGGCTGCTATACCAACATCACCCGCAGCACATCCAAACACGAGTACATACCCGCCTCCAAGCTGCACTGCTTCTTCAAGTGCTTCAATCAAAACTCTTGTAAGCGTAGGACCCTGTGGATGTCCCCATACGAGCGGACAACCGGTATTGTTTATTTTATGCCAATCATAGTTCAGTACTTTAGCAAAAATCACATCATTAACAGCAAATGGATTATGATTTTTTACTACTACCATATCATCCATGGTCAAGCCGATTCTCTTGAGCAATTTCTGAGTTGCCAGCGCAGGTGCTTCCGGCATTAAGCTGGGTAATGTTCTTACTTCATCCTTTGCTATGAATTGAATATCAATTTCAGGTCTTGGACTTAATTCTTTTGCGCGTTCCGGTGATGTAACGATAAGACATGCCATGCCGTCTGAAGCATGAGTTTGTGTACCGCCAGTTACACAATCATCCAATTCGAACATCGCGTATAGTGATGGAAGTGTATGCTTGCGTACTCCAAGATCATCATCTACCATTCCTAAAGGACGTCCCTGATTATTGAGCACTTCAAGAGGTACAAGGACACGATCCAGAAATCCGGATTCCTTCGCTTGAAAATATTGCATGTGGCGATGATATGCAACTTCATCTACTTCGCGACGATCTATTTTATATTTCCTCGCAGCTTTGCCCGCACATCCAAGCATTGCTTTTCCCGTTGCAGGATCAAAACCGAAATTATCCCATACATCAGATAATGCATAGGTACGCTGAGGCGTGCGTCGTTCAGGAAATACACCGACAGGTGAATCACTTGTTCTGTCAAAGGTAAGTACTCCAACTACATTATAAGAACCGCTTTGAATTTCATGACCTGCCAGCAGTACTGCCTGCAATCCCGTAGCACATGCCTGTTCCATGTGATAACCGGCAATTCTGATTCCCATGCAACTGGAAACCAATGGTGCTGTCCAGAATTTCCAGTGCCATGGTATCGTCGAACCAATTACTAAATATTCCAGTACACTTTTCGGTACTTTTCTTTTTGCTAAAATTTTATTCATCGCTTCGCCAGCGAATTGTCCAATATTTACTTCAGCGAGCGGTGACATCTGCCAGGCAGGAAAATAACTGCTTCCCCAGGTTCCGTAAGGAATTCTGGCATCTGGAAATACAGATTCTCCTTTCATCATCATTACCTCCTTTGTAAATAAAGTGTAGGGGCAGAGCAGAGTGTCTGCCCTTTTAATGAGAACTTTTCTAATTGATTAGAATAAATGAATAACGTTGAAAAGTCAACGGGATTGCAAACAAAAATAATATTTGTTATAGTAATGATGGCTAGCGCAAACAATGAAAATAATTAATGACTAACAAGCAATTCTGTATACATAACGACGTTCAAGGAAACCTTGAACTTATTTATATAGGAGTCGCTCATGCCCCTAAAGGGACACCCAGAGATAAGAGCAAATAATAAGAACAAAACTATTAAAAGGGCAGACACATAGGTCTGCCCCTAC
>MFGW01000232.1:38033-38352 GCA_001780385.1 Candidatus Fischerbacteria bacterium RBG_13_37_8
GGATGTGAAATTGCTCTCTGTTGCGATATAGTAATTGCGGATAAGGAAGCAAAATTTTCTCAGCCGGAAATAAAACTTGGTGTTTTTCCACCCGCAGCCTGTGCGCTTTTTCCTATTCTTTTTCCATCAAAAATAGTAAATTATCTTATTTATAGTGGCGAAAATATTTCTGCCTGTATGCTTGAAAATAATGGAATTATAAATGCCACATTTGAAAAAGAAACACTCTATGAAAATGCACATCAGTATTTAATGAAATTTACTGAATTGAGTATGCCTGTTTTACGATTCACCAAGAAAGCTACAAATATGGCAGCAT
>MFGW01000232.1:38364-40014 GCA_001780385.1 Candidatus Fischerbacteria bacterium RBG_13_37_8
GATTAGAGGAAGTTAACAGTATATATCTCAATGAACTCATGGAAACTGAGGATGCACGGGACGGACTCAATTCTTTCCTGGAAAGAAAAAAACCTGTATGGAAACATAAATAAAATTCAGGTATAATAATTGAATCGTAAAAAGATTCTCAAAGGATAAGCTTGTTGTAAATTTTAGTACAACAAAGCTTTGAAAATATTTCAAGACATTTAAATTAAAAAGGAGGCACAATGAAGGCAGCATTATTTTATGGTTCTAATCAACCATTAAGATTAGAAGAAGTAGATAAACCGACGCCCAAAAAGAATGAAGTACTTGTAAAAGTCGCGGCATGTGGTTTATGTCACACTGATCTACATTATTTGGATCATGGAGTATCCACATTCAAAAAACCTCCTGTTATTTTAGGACATGAAGTTTCCGGTATTGTAGAGGCGGCAGGAGAGGAAGTAAAAAATTTAAAACCGGGTGATAAAGTAATTGTGCCCCCGGTATTTACCTGTGGACAATGTGAGATGTGCAGAACGGGACGTGAAAATGTATGCAATCAAATGCTCATGTTGGGAAATCATATGGATGGTGCGTATGCTGAATATGTGGTGGCGCCGGCAAAAGATACTATTCCTTTCATTGAAGGAATTCCACTGGAGGAAGGATGCATTATTGCAGATGCCGTATCGACACCTTTTCATGCACTTGTCAACCGTGCAGATCTTAAACCGGGAAATTCAGTAGCTGTATTTGGATGCGGTGGACTTGGCATAAATGCTGTTCAGATCGCAAAGGCGCTTGGTGCTTATGTAATTGGAGTAGATATAAAGGAGAAGAAACTGGAGCAAGCCCGTCAATTTGGAGCGGATGAAGCATTCATATCAGATGCAGACCTACCTAAAAAAATAAGAAAATTAACCGGCGGTGGTGTGCATATTGCAATTGAAGCTATTGGAAATCCTGTCACTATGCAGACTGCATTTTCCACAATTCGAACGGGCGGTACGCTTATTGTAATGGGATACTCAGATAAAGATATTACGGTAAATGCTGGAAGAATCATGTTTCGTGAAATGAAAATTGTTGGCACTCTTGGATGTCCACCATATCTTTATCCTTCATTGCTAAAACTTGTCAGCATGGGAAAAATTAAAGTTAAAGAACTTGTTACGCATAAATTCCCACTGGACAATATCAATGATGGTTTCTCCTTATTAAGACAGGGAGAAGAATCATTAATCAGAGCTATCGTCACTTGTTAAAAGTGAATAGAATAGCATCGCACTGCGACGCAATCGAATTAATGGAATGATGGAATATTGGAATATAGGGTTTATAATGCAAAGCTATCATGAATGCAAGCTTCGCAATTCCCAATTCCCTATTCCCCATTCACTATATTTGGAGGATTTATGACTTTGTTAAACGGAAAAGTTTCTCTCATAACGGGAGGAACAAGAGGAATAGGAAGATCAATAGTAGAAGAATTAGCTAAAGAAGGTTCAGATATTGCTTTTACCTACAGCACAAAGGTAGACATTGCAAATGAAGTGGTAGCTGAAGTAGAAAAATTAGGAAGAAAAATCAAGGCATACCAGGCAAATGCCAGTGAATTTCAATCAGCTCAAAAAATAGTAGATGATGTTGTTAAAGAATTTG
>MFGW01000232.1:40109-40213 GCA_001780385.1 Candidatus Fischerbacteria bacterium RBG_13_37_8
GATTTAAAAGGCTATTTCAATTATATCAGAGCCATAGTCCCGGGCATGAGAGAACGTAAAAGTGGAAAAATTATTAATGTGACATCGATTAATGGATTAAGAGG
>MFGW01000232.1:40228-41034 GCA_001780385.1 Candidatus Fischerbacteria bacterium RBG_13_37_8
ATCTCGTTGTTTTTCTCTCCAGCGATAAAGCAAAACATATTACCGGTGAAGTTATCAAAGTTGATGGCGGACAATATATCTAAAGCCGGTAGTTTTGAACCTTGAATAAATTAATATTGGGAGTCGCTCATGCCCCAAAAAGGGCATTCGGAGAGATTAGTAAATAATGAAAACAAAACTATAAAAAGGGCAGACACGCGGGTCTGCCCCTACAGCAAAGTTCAAGGTTTCCTTGAACTTTGAACTTATTTAGAAAGGAGTGAAATGTATGGAATTAAAAAATGCAGTAATTGTAGATGGAATCAGGACACCATTAGGTAAATATGGAGGAATATTATCCAAGGTAAGAGCAGATGATATGGTGGCAATTCTTTTACAGGAGATAGCAAAAAGAAACAATATTGATTATGCGGAGATTGAGGATGTAATGATTGGATGCGCAAATCAAGCCGGTGAAGATTCAAGAAATGTAGCAAGAATGGCTATTATAATAGCTGGTTTTCCATTTGAAGTACCCGGTCAAACAGTGAACAGATTATGTGCCTCCGCGATGCAGACAATCATAAATTCAGCAATGGAAATTCAAACAGGGCATGGAGAATTATTTCTTGCCGGCGGTGTCGAGAACATGACAAGAGGAGCACTGACATTTTTAAAACCGGAACAGGCATTTCCGTTTGGCAATATGACTGTTTATGATACTTCAATAGGATGGCGCTTTCCTAATCCTAAAATCGAAGCAAGAGTAGCACCCTTAGGTATGGGTGAAACTGCTGAAGTGCTCTATGAGAAATATCAAGTTCCGA
>MFGW01000232.1:41041-53476 GCA_001780385.1 Candidatus Fischerbacteria bacterium RBG_13_37_8
CATGGATAAATTTTCGGTGGGAAGTCATCAGAAAGCTATTGAAGCATGGAAGAATGGTAAATTCAATGATGAGGTTATCCCCATTACTATACCGCAACGTAAAGGTGATCCAATTATCATTAGCAAGGATGAAACGCCCAGAGAGGATGCTACATATGAAAAACTTGCCAAGCTGCCTGCTGCATTTAAAAAGGGCGGCGTGATCACACCCGGAAATAGTTGTCCATTAAGTGATGGCGCTGCTATGACATTATTGATGAGTGAAGATAAAGCAAAAGCTAAAGGAATAAAGCCTTATTTCAGAATCATTTCTCATGCTGTTGCAGCATTACATCCTGACCTCATGGGAATGGGTCCTGTCTATGCTGTTCCTAAAGCCTTAAAAAGAGCTGGATTAACACTAAATGATATAGATGTTATTGAAATAAATGAAGCATTTGCCGTTCAGGTTCTTGCTTGCCTGAGAGAATTAAATATTCCGGAAGAAAAAGTTAATCCAAATGGAGGAGCAATAGCATTAGGACATCCTCTTGGCTGCACAGGCGCGCGCATCGTGGTCACACTAATTCAAGAAATGAAAAAACGTGATTGCCGGTACGGGATGGCTACCTTATGTGTCGGCATAGGCCAGGGACAAGCTCTTATTGTAGAAAAAGTAGGATAATGCTAATTTAGGGAATGGGGAATAGAATTATTCACCCTATTCCCTATAATTCCAATTGTGTCGCTTTGTGATGCTATATTAAAAAATTGTTATTTGGGATTATAATTTCTTAGGTAATACCTCTTCAAAAAAGGCATCATCCATTGCTCTGCCTTCTGCAATTAATTGACGGAATCGTACAAAATCTATTACATCCTTGCCCGTCAGTTTTCTTGTATTAAAGGCATTGAATCCTAAGAATGCTTCGGTTGACATATTAGCAGCCAACCAATGCCGATTCCCAACTTTCAGGATATCCCAGAAATATTTTTTCTTGATTCGTACGCCTTCAATAGCTTTAATGAGACAACCGGGAAAGAGATTAGTTAATTTCCATATTATCGCATTCAATTCTTTGTCAAGAAGACTGAAATCAACCTGGCACTTGCCCATTAATTCATCAGCACTCTTCTTTGCATCTCCACTTTTAAATTCACCGTAAACAATATCTCCATCTTCAACATATGTATTGGTAATCACAAGCGGATTTCTAATAAATGCATCGTTATGTTTAAGAACGGGAATAGCTTTAATAATTAATCCTTTCATCTTCATTTTATAAGCGCTCCATAATTCGCAGGAGACACAATTCCACATCGCATCTTCCATTGATAAATACCAGGGAAGAAAATCAGTGGAGCCACCATCCGGAGAAGAACCATGGCGCGGTCCCGCCTGTCCGTAAATTGCCAGATCTGATGAAATTGAAATATCACACGCCATTCCTATCTCCTGTCCACCTGCAACTCTCATTCCATTTACCCTGCAAATAACAGGCTTCTTACAGCTTAAAATAGAATCTACCATCAGATTGAATAAATCCATGTACTCGCCATATTCATTCGGCCGTTGACTGTAATATTCAGCGTATTCTTTTGTGTTTCCTCCGGTACAAAATGCCCGATCACCCGTGGCCGTGAAAACAACAGCCACCACACTTCGGTCTGAAGAAGCAGCATTAAAACCAGCAATCACACCTTTTACCATGCGAGTAGTATAAGAATTAAATTGTTTCGGATTATTCAAAGTAATCCAGCTTACATACAACCCTTCGATTACTTTACCTTGCGGATCAACCAGCGGACGTTTTTCATAAATTGTGCTGGGTGCTTCAGTGCCCCAATATTCTTCGCTGAAAAGCGAATGATTTTTCATTTCGCTATCTCGTGGTAACCATTCAATGCTCATATCAAATCCTCCTAAATTAATAAAGCATAATAGCATAACTGTACTAAGGAAGCCATATATTACTTAAGCGAATTTAATTTAATATCGATTTCCGGATCATAGGGATCTAATTTTTTTGCAAGACTGAGCATCTGATAAGCTTTGGTTTTATTGGAAGTCATTATGTTGGCAACTCCTTGCACAATTGTATGAGCAGCAAAATAACGAACATGCCCCACATCAGGACACTTATCATAGGCGAGCTTGCCAATCCTTACTGCATTATCCATTTGTCCGTTTTGTTCAGCAACAAAACCCTGCTGCAGTAATATTGTACATGGTTTCAGTTCATTCAATCTATAAGTCATTTCATAATTAGACAGAATAAACTTTGGATTCTCGTAACTAAAACTGTTATAAATTAATTTAAGATTATTTCCTACCGTATAATCAAGTATAGCTTTTGCTGCTGAAAATTCTAAAAATGGATAATCGATGGTATTGAGTGGAGCATCTTTTAAGGATAATGTGGTTTTTGAAAGTTCTCCTACATATGACATGAGCACTTCTTCAGGTTGCCAGAATCCTAACTTTTGGAGTATTTGTCGATATTCAGGAAGTGATGCTTTATAATAAAAATCCTGCGGTTTTGCCAGATAATTGTCTTTTGCACCGCATAAAATAAAATCGGTTCCAGTTGCCCATATAGTCGCATTTTTAAAACCTGCGTCGAAGGTTTTTAAAATAGTTTTCACATCGATTTCATTAAGTTGATATAGGGGAACCCACTGACAAAAAATCCCGCCGGGATTAAGTTTTTCCATTGATACCTGGTAGTGGTCAAGAGCATACAGATTGCTTGAACCAGGGAGAAAAGGATGGATAGGATCAGAAGTAATAATATCGTATTTCTTGTTGACATACTTAAGATAATGCAATGCATCTTCAATAATTACGCTTACATTAGATTGACTCAATACATTTAAGTTCCATGATTTAAATTCATCTGAAGCTTTTACTACATCCCGATTTAATTCGACAATTTTAATATCAGTACTCAATTTATCAATTGCGCCAGTGCCAGCAGTCATTCCGGTGCCAAGCCCGATAACGAGAATATGTTCAGGTTTGGGATGCAGGATAAGAGGAAGAATTCCTAATAGGCGCTGCACGCGGTAATCATAAAAATTTGATGACGCGACAGGTTGTCCATTAATGGATAACGCACGATAGCCACCCGGTGCTTCCAGCACATCAACTACCGCACCTACTCCTTCTCCATGAAACTTCAGGGTAACCTGTGCCATTCGTTCTTTGATGTTCACTTCACTATCCTTGCCAATAAAAGTCCATGGCTGAAAATACACTCCACTTGCTAAAGTCTTTTTATCCCATTTAGCAGCAAATGCCAGCATAATAATAATTATCATTAAAATAATAAATTGTGTTTTAAATTTTAGCAGCAATTGCTTTGGCATCGTAGTTCGCATTAGGATCGCTATTATTAGTGTAATATGTAGAAGCGCCAATATCTTGAGGCTCATCTCCATACCAAATAAAGGAATAGAAATAAATCCTGCAATAAAGGAGCCCAGAATCCCTCCTGCAGTGTTGATGCCGTAAAGATTTGCAATCTCTCTCTTCAAAGTCTCCTTCCCCTGAAATGCCAGTTGAAAGCCCAGGGGGAAAACAGCGCCTGATAGCAAAGTCAACGGTGCTATCAGTAAAGTACAAAGTATGATCTTGACAATTATTAAAGATTTCCAGTTCATGCCTAAAAGGAGCAGTCCTTTAAGAAACAAGGTTGGTATTATATTGATAAGTAACGGCGAAGCAATTACCCACAATCCCATTCCCACCTGACAAATAATAAATACAAGAAGAGGATTTTTAAGCTTATTAAGTATTCTTGAGAAATAAAGACTCCCCAGCGCAATTCCGGCAAGGTAAATTCCCAGCATTAATGTAAATGCATAAGTTGTGCATCCAATTATTAGACCTAATGCCTTTGTCCAGAGCACTTCATATGCCAGGTTGAACAGCCCATTCAGGAAAAAAATTAACAGGATGATGCGATAAAGACTTGAATATGATGATACGTTATTATTCTTTTCTGCGACTCCTGGCGAGTCTTTAATCTTTTTTTCCCCGCCGCTGCTTTTGAATTTGCGGGATCTTTTTTCAGAGGTTATCACATATAATATTGCAGTGAGACCCACTACAAAATTAATGCTTACAAAAATTAGATTAGTGTCACTCAATCCAAAAACCGCAATCAAATAGAAGCCGGAAAGGATTGTTCCAGTAAAGGCGCCAAGTGTGTTGCTGCCATACAAATATCCCGACCATTGTACTGCAGATGGTTCATGCCGGCTTAAATATTCTGATAAAAGAGGCAACGTTGCCCCCATAAAGGTTGTAGGAATTATGATCACGAATAGACAAAATATGAATCGCAATAAATTATAAACAGCATAATGATCAATCCATCCGAATGCAAAGTGACCTTGAAGATAATCGGTTAAAGTTAGAAAGGAGGGGAATAGTAAAGCATAACAGCCAATTCCTAATTCTAATACGCCATAAATCAGAAACTGGTTGTACCTGTTTACTATTTTCAACCGTCCTGCAAGATAACTTCCCAGCGCCAATCCCGCCATGAAAGCAGATAGTGTTGTGGAAATTGCCCAGGCACTGGAACCAAAAATGGTACCAAGCCATTTCCCCCATAATACTTCATAACCCAATCCAGTAAATCCACTGCAAACAAATAATACCAACAACAAAATTCTGAAAGATAATTTCATATGCATTCCTCTATTTATGCTGTTAAGTATTTATTTTATCATAAAGTGATTTTCTTTACTCTGGTAACTTTTTATTATTCAGTAGTACTTATATCATTTGCCAGGTTTATTCCCATTTGTTTTAATTATATGACGCAGGTATTCTATTAAACCAGGCAGAATTGAAATAAAAATTATCGCGAAGATTACCAATGTAAAATTTCGTTTTACAATAGGTATATTACCAAAATAATAACCGCCCAACACAAAAATAACTACCCAGGCGATACCTCCCACAACATTGTAAATAATGAATTTAAGATAAGTCATTGCGCCAATTCCTGCTACAAAAGGTGCAAAAGTGCGTATTATGGGAATAAAGCGTGCCAATATAATCGTCTTGCCACCATATTTTTCATAGAATTTATGTGTCCTCTCAAGGTGCTTTTTGTTGAGAAATTTCACATTCTCTTTATGAAATACTTTTGGACCCACATAATGACCGATCCAATAATTAACTGTATCTCCCAATATGGCTGCTACTGCCAACAACAATAGCAGCACGGCTGGCTCCAATGCCCCGATTGCTGCAAATGCCCCTGCTGCAAAAAGAAGCGAATCACCAGGAAGAATTGGAGTCACGACAAGTCCCGTTTCACAAAATACTATGGTAAATAAAATCAAATATGTCCAAGAACCATAGTGCTCAATTATTACCTTCAAATGCTTATCCAGATGAAGAATAATATCAATAAGATCGTTTATTAATTCCATAAAATCAATACCCCCAAAGGTTCAATTTCATGCTTCTGCATATAGCGTTCATAATTGCTTAAATTTATATTAATACAATTGAGAATAATAACAAAATGTTTATTGATTAGCAAACAAAGAAAGGTTAAGGCTGCGGTTAAGGTTAAGACTGACTTAATTGATACCTTTTTCTCAATCTTATCTTGACCTGAACATTTTTATTTTATCCCCAGTTGAAATTCTTCATTTTCTTCTCTATAATTTTCAAACGGTGAAGTTAAGAAAGAGTAATTTGATTTTTGCGATTGAATTATGAAGATAAAAAAACCGCAGATTTACACACAGATTTTAATAGGTTTGATTGCAGGAGTGATCTTTGGGCTCCTTTTTCCAGTACATGGTGATGAAATAGGAATTGCTTATAAAGAAGGGACAAGCATAAACCGAAAGTATTTGTATGGGTGGCAGAAGGCATCAATTGAAGTTGATGGTTCTGTTCAGGCTCAGTTTGAACCTGGTAATAATAATAAATTTATAAAATCCTATGAATTATTTAAGGAAAAAAAGAACGTCCGGATACTTTTTATATTCAAAGATGGTAAAACTGAAGCTTACAGTAATGTTGTCAGGATACTCAAGCCAGCCAGTCTTCCTGTCCATTTAAAACCTGTAGGCATACTTTTCATTCGTCTGTTAAATTTTATAGCCATACCGTTGGTGATTGCTTCATTATTTGTAGGAGCAGCATCACTGGGAAATATCCGGCGTATAGCACGCATCGGAACAAAAACTCTTGTATATTTTCTAAGCACTACTGCAATTGCTATTGCGATTGGCATTCTTCTGGCTAACACAATTAAACCCGGTGAACGGCTCTCAGTGGAAAGCAAACAAAAACTAATGCAGGAGTTTGCTATTGATGTCGCAAAGATAGAAGAAAAAGCTGCTCAAAGCAGTGTAGTGGATTTTTTTGTCAACATAGTACCTACCAATCCTTTTAATGCTCTTGCATCAGGTGATATGCTTTCTATTGTGTTTCTTGCTGTGTTTCTTGGTCTTATAGCTGCTTTGATTGAACAGGAAAAAGCAAAAATAGTGATTAAATTCTTTGATTCCTTTACTGAAATAATGATTCGAGCGGTGGGTATTGTAATGCTTTTAGCTCCCTATGCTGTTTTTGTCTTAATTGCAGCTATAATCAGTGAATTCGGATTTGGGATACTGCAAACGCTTATCTGGTATGTAATAACCGTGATTGCAGGTTTATGTTTTCATATGTTGATTATTTATCCGTTGTACTTAAAAATCTTCAGCAAAATGCCTATACATCGTTTTTTTAAGGGTATTCGTCCGGCACAGCTTGTTGCCTTTAGTACAAGTTCAAGTGCAGCTACGCTTCCTGTCAATATGGAATGTTGTGAAAAGAACCTGGGTGTACCTCGGGGAATCACCAGTTTTGTATTGCCGCTGGGTGCTACTATTAATATGGATGGTACAGCTTTATACCAGGGAGTGGCGACGGTATTCATAGCTCAGATTTACGGGCAAGGCCTTGGTATTGCAGGACAACTTACTATTCTATTAACAGCTACCCTTGCTTCAATTGGAACTGCTCCTGTTCCGGGTGTTGGGATTATTATGCTAGTAATTGTACTGAGATCAGTAAATGTGCCTGAAGAGGGGATAGCCTTGATCATTGGTGTGGATAGATTACTTGATATGTGCCGAACTGTCTCAAATATAACTGGTGATGCTGTAGGTTCCGTTATAATTGCCAGCAGTGAAAAAGTTCTTGACTTTGAAGATACAATTCATCATAAAGATTTAAACTAATACTGCCTTAATTACGAAGGAGGAATTAATCAATGAAGGAATCAGAGGAAAAACAAGTTAATGAAACGCATGGATTCAAACGGCAATTAAATCTTTTTGATTCAACTATGATTGTTGCAGGATCGATGATTGGTTCCGGGATATTCATTGTTTCTGCAGAAATTTCAAGAACTGTAGGTGGAGGGGGATGGTTACTTGCTATTTGGCTAATTACCGGAATAATTACAGTAATGGGGGCATTAAGTTATGGCGAATTAGCCGGGATGATGCCATACGCAGGCGGACAGTATGTTTATCTTAGGGAATCTTTAGGCACTTTCTTTGCCTTTCTTTATGGCTGGACGCTCTTTCTTGTCATACAAACCGGGACCATTGCTGCCGTTGCAGTTGCATTTGGCAAGTTTCTCGGTGTCCTGATACCGGCACTTTCAGAAAATACAAAAATTATTGATTTGCATTCAGCAGGATTTAATTTTTCAATTGCAGCAACCCAAATTGTAGGTGTTCTATTGATTATTTTTCTTACTTATATAAATACTCTTGGAATAAAAACTGGAAAGATTGTGCAAAATATTTTTACGGTTACCAAGATTGGTTCATTAGTAACAATTATCGTAGTCGTTTTTATTTTCAGCAGCAAATCATCGGCACTTTCTCTTAATATGTCAACTTTTTTTAATGCCAGTTGGACAAAAATAGTTAACGGGAGACTTGTAACAGAAACGCTATCCGGCCTTTTACTTTTTGGAGCGTTGGGAGCTGCGATGGTAGGTTCATTATTCTCGTCTGATGCATGGAATAATATTACTTTTATTGCAGGTGAGGTGGTAAATCCGCGCAAAACAATACCTTATAGTCTGGCGATTGGGACACTATTAGTTACTGCTCTTTATTTTATTACTAATGTTGCTTATATCATGGTGTTGCCAGTTAAAGGCTCTCCCGATGGCAGTGATATTTTATTGCGCGGCATTCAATTCGCAAATACAGATCTTGTAGCCACAGCAGCAGCAGAAGTTAGTTTGGGACAAGCAGGTGCTGTTGTCATAGCTCTATTGATAATAATTTCAACTTTTGGATGCACGAATGGTTTAATATTGGCCGGAGCACGCGTTTATTATGCTATGGCTCACGATCGTCTCTTCTTTAGAAAAATGACAGCACTGAATCACCATAAAGTACCAGCATTTTCATTAATAGTACAGGCTTTCTGGGCATGCTTGCTTTGCTTGAGTGGAACCTACGGTAATCTTCTTGATTATGTAATATTTGCTGTACTTCTCTTTTATAGCATTACTATTATTGGTTTGTTTATCTTAAGAATAAAAAATCCCAACGCTCCCAGACCTTATAAAGCATTTGGATATCCTGTAATCCCGGCGCTTTATATATTAGCAGCCTTATTAATTGCAATTGATCTGCTTATGCTTAAACCTACTTACACATGGCCTGGTTTAATTATTGTGCTTCTGGGGATACCAGTATATTATATCTGGAAGAAAAAAAATACTGTACAAATTTGAAATTAACAATAAAAATTGACAAATTATTATGTGAGAATTATAATAGCAATTCTGTTAAGTAATAACGATACAAACATGTATTGCAGAACATATTCATACAGGATGCCATGAATGTTTTCCACATGGTTTTTTGTTTATTATAAAAGCCACCTTGTTGTCATGTATAGTCCAAAAGGTAAGGGTGGTAATTTCCCTAATAGATTCCATGGAGTTACATTATGATAGACATTTTTAAAGATTGGTATGAACATAGACATGATTATGCAAAGGAATGGAAAAAAAGAACGAAAGGAGAAGTAGTTGGTTATTTTTGCACGTATGCACCTGAAGAAATAATGTATGCAGCAGGAATTTTACCGGTACGTATTTTAGGTTCTCATGAACCTCAGGATGTCACTGAACCACATATATTTGGAATGTTTTGTCCTTTTTGTCGTGATTGTCTGGCACAAGGTTTAAAGGGTAGATTTGATTATCTTGGCGGAATAATGCTTTCGCAATCATGTTTACATCTCAGACAATCATACACAAGCTGGCAAATAAATATTCCTGTACCTTTTTCATATTATCTGCCCATGCCACACGGAGTTCAGAGTAAAAGAGCATACAAGTATCTCAGGAATGAATTGGAAACATTCAAGAAAGCGGTAGAAAAATGGCTTGGCAAGGAAATAAAAGATGAAGATATTGATAGAGCTATTGAAATTTATAATAAAAATCGCCAATTACTTCACAAGTTATATGCGCTAAGAAAAAGCAGCAAGGTTCCTCTTTCAGGCATGGAAGCGATGTACGTAACCATTACTTCTCAAATGGTAGATAAAGCTGAACATAATGAAATGCTTGAAAAATATATCAACACACTCACTGACAGGGATGTAACTAATGACCGGGTCAGATTAATTTTTGTGGGTAGCGAAGATGATGATATTGAATTTATTAAAATGGTGGAATCGCTCCCTGCAATTGTAGTAGTGGATGAGCATTGTACGGGATCAAGATATTTTTGGAATGAAGTAAAGCAGGATGATGATCGTCTCATGGCTATTGCTGCACGATATATTGACAGACCTGCCTGTCCAGCTAAAGATTGGCCGGAATTGACCCGACTCGATCATATCGTAAATCTTGTGAAGGATTATAATGTACAGGGAGCAGTACTGATTCAGCAGAAATTTTGTGATCCTCATGAATTTGACATGCCCGTTATAGAAAAAAAATTGAAGGAAATGGGAATTCCATCCTATAATATTGAATTTGACGTGACGGTTCCTATCGGTCAATTTAAAATTAGAATTGAAGCATTCCTGGAAATGCTGAGAGCAGATGAATTATTTTAGAAGATATTCATTCAGCATGAAGGGTAATAAAATAAAAAGAGTGTGAACATAAATGATAGTGATAAAACCAGGGAACATATTTAAACCTGAAAAATTGGGGGAATTATGAGCAACACGGTTTATAAAACTGAGCCTTTAAAGAGCTGGGAAAAAGCAAAGGAGCTCAGATTACAGTATTATAAAAATTATGCTGAGGCAAAAGACAAAGGCGGTATAAGGTGGGCTGGTGGAGCATGGACTTTTGATGCAATTCCGGCTGGATTAGGAAATGATGTTCACAGTTTAACCAGCGAACCGTATGCCGCGAGCATAGCTTTTAATAAAGAATTATCACTCAAATGTTTGGAAGCGGTTGAGTCAAAGGGATGGGCGCGTGATATTTGTGCATACATAAGAAATTATTGGGGTTCGGTGATTCGCAATGAATATGCTTTTGGTGGTCCATTTCCCGTTCCGGATTTTATTTTTCAGGATCATATATGTTGCAGTCATGCTAAATGGTACCAGGTAGTGAGACATCTTGAGGGTGATATTCCGATGTTTTGTGTTGATATATCGGTAGGTCCCTATCATGAGTTGAATGACAGCAGGTTGGATTATGTAACGGGACAATTAATGGATGGTATTGAATGGATGGAGAAAGTAACGGGAAGAACATATAATGATGAAAAGTTATTTGAAGCAATTTATGATGAATGCAGGACAACATCGGTATGGGCAGAAGTTTGTTGTTTAAATAAACATGTTCCTGCTCCGTTGGATGAAAAAACAATGTATTCATTATATGTTCTTGCTACGCTCAACAAACATGGAAAAGAGATTGCTGATTATTACGAGGAATTAAGGGATGAAGTAAAGGATCGGATAGCCAGGGGAATAGCAGCTATTCCGGAAGAAAAGTGCCGCTTAATAACAGATACGCAGCCCCCGTGGGGTTTTTTAAATGTGTACAGGCATCTTGAAAAATACGGTGCAGTCTCAGTAGGTTCATTATATGTATTTGGACTTGAAGGGATATGGGAAGAGCAGGAAGATGGTTCATGGGGTCCAAGAAGAACTCCTCAGCAACTCGGCATTACATTTAAAAACAGGGAAGAAGCAGTTCGATTTTATGCAGATTGGAATCTCAGCAAACCTCAATGGCAGCATTTTTATGATCCTATGTTGAAAGTTGAAATGATGAAACGTATATATAAAGAATGGAAGTTGAATGGCATAATTCTTCATTATAACAGGGGATGCGAAGGCTTATCTGTTGGTATTGCTGAAACGAGACTGGGATTAATAAAAGCTGGTATCCCGGTAATGACATATGAAGGAAATATGGGCGACGAAAGAGAATTTGATGAAACGAAAACATTTGCCCGTATTGATGCATTTATGGAAAGCCTTTCCCTAAAATAAAAACAGTTTTATTGATATGGAGGTCTTATGATTTCAGCAGGCATCGATTTAGGTGCAAAAACAACAAAAGTAGTTATATTAGCAGATAATAAGATTGTATCGCAATGTCTGGAACTTACTGGTATAGATCAAGCTCAAACAGCAGAGAAGGCTCTTTCAAATGCTCTCGAAAAAGCGAATTTATCACGAGATGCTGTGAATTTTATTGTTGCTACTGGTGTGGGACGCAATGCAGTAAGTTTTGCTAATAAAGAAATTAGTGATGTAGCAGCCGATGCAAGAGGAATTATCTACTTATTACCAGATGCACGCACTGTGATTGACATTGGTGCAGAAGAAGGAAGAGCTATAAAATGTTTTGCGGATGGCAGAGTTCAGGATTTTGCCATTAATGAAAAATGTGCTGCTGGAGCAGGCACTTTTGTTGAAACAATGGCAAGGGCATTAGAAGTTGATGTGGAAGAATTTGGTAAAATGTCATTGCGTTCAACAAATACTATTGCCATGAATGCGCAGTGCACGGTATTTGCAGAATCTGAAGTTGTCTCCCTGGTGCATGCAAAAACTGCAAAAGAAGATATTTCAAAAGCGATTCATGATGCCATTGCAAGCAGGATTATTTCAATGGTAAGAAGAGTAGGGGTAGAAGAAAAAATAGCGGTAATTGGCGGTGTGGCGAAGAATCCAGGATTCATTGATTCTTTAAAAAGAGGATTGGAAATCAATGAAATTTTAATACCTGATGAACCTGAATTTACGGGAGCATTAGGAGCTGCTTTAACCAAAGCATAATGATGCAAACTAAACTTGAAAATAATAAAGGGCGAACTGATAATTCGCCTCACACAAATATTACGGTGCAATGTTCACTTTGTGCCTTTGTGCCTTTGTGCCTTTGTGCCTTTGTTATTTAGGAGGCAATGATG
>MFGW01000232.1:53502-57740 GCA_001780385.1 Candidatus Fischerbacteria bacterium RBG_13_37_8
AAAAGATTAATTTTATTATTGGAACAGGTTATGGACGAATAAATGTTCCCTTTGCTCATAAGACAGTAACTGAAATTGCTTGTCATGCGCGCGGTGCTAATTTCATGTATGGACCAACGGTAAGAACTGTTCTTGATATGGGAGGACAGGATTGCAAAGCAATACAATGTGATGAAAAAGGAAAAGTCACAGCATTTTTAATGAATGATAAATGTGCAGCGGGAACGGGAAGGGGAATGGAGGTATTTGCAGAGTTATTAGCTGTTTCCATTGAGGATATTGGTGATTTATCATTCGCAGTTGACCATGAACCAGAACCGGTGAGCAGTACCTGCGTTGTTTTTGCAAAATCAGAAGCAGTCGGTTTATTACGAAAGGGCTGGCATAAAAATCTCGTAATCGCAGCGTATTGTTCAGCAATGGCTCACCGTGTTTTCACACTGCTGGAACGGTTAGGAGTTCAGAAAGATTTCGCCATTACCGGCGGGATTGCAAAAAATAAAGGCGTGGTTCAGAGATTAGAGAAAGAATTAGGATTAATCGCATTACATCCGAAATATGATCCGCAAATAGCTGGTGCTCTTGGTGCTGCACTGTTTGCAAAAAATATGTTTGAAAAATCCAAAAAATAATTTTAGCAAAAGCCATGATTTTGGATCATGACAGGAGGTAATAATGCGTGCACATTACGGATATAAGGATGGTTCCGGTGAATATTTTATTGTGCTGGATACCGATCAATGCAACGCATGCAAAGAATGTATAATTGCCTGTCCGGCAGGCGTATTTGAAATAATCGTTGATGATTATGATGAGGAAGTTGCTGCTGTTGTAGAGGAACATCGCAATAAACTTAAATATAGCTGTGCCCCCTGTAAACCCACCTCGGGATATAATGAACTTCCTTGCGTCAAAGCATGTATTCCAGTTGCAATTAGTCATTCCTGGTAATAATTGTCATTGCGAGCATTCCGAAGGAATGCGTGGCAATCCCTGACGGAACATAAGAAACATACCGGAATATTTATAATGATAAAACTCGAAATTAATGGAAAAACCATCGAAGTCAAAGAAGGAATGACCATTCTCGAAGCATGTCACCTTGCAGAAATTTATATTCCTGCTTTATGCTGGCATCCCTATATTTCATTGCATGAGCCGCTGCAGCCATCAGAAAAAATATATATTGCGGACAAGGAATTTGTAAATCAGTCCGGAGAAGATATAGACTGTAATTTATGTGTTGTGCGAATTGAAGGTGTCAATGAACTTCAATTATCCTGTCGAACGCTGGTGCAGGATGGGATGAAAATAACCACCGACAGTCCTGCAATTAAAGATGCGCGTCAGCATCATCTTGCAAAAATATTAGCATATCATCCGCATGCATGCTTGACCTGCGCACAGAAAGAAGGATGCAGTCTGACGCAATGTTCATCAAATGTGCCGGAAGCAGAACGATGCTGCTGGAAATTCGGCAAATGCGAGCTGGAAAAAATATGTGATTATATCGGGATACCAATCTATACTCAAAAATACTTAGTGCCAACCGAATCGCGAAACTTTGATGATAAGCTGTTTTTACGAAAGTATGATGTATGTATAGGATGCAGAAGATGTGTGCGTGTATGTGAAGAAGTTAGGGGCATCGGAGCTTTAGGTTATATCATTGGTAATGGAAAGAATTTGGTAGGAAGCAAGAGTAAATCCCTTGATGACACGTATTGTCGATATTGCGGAGCCTGTATCGAACTATGTCCGACCGGTGCTTTAAAGGACAGAATTGAAATCGGGGCAAAATTTGAAACGCCCTGTAAGACAGGTTGCCCTATACATTTACCCGTCGCCGATTATATTCACGCGATATGCACAGGTGATTATCAAACCGCTGCATTATTAATCCAAAGTTCTACTCCACTCGGAAGAACACTTGGCTATGTTTGTTTTCATCCGTGTGAAGAAATATGCATGAGAACTAATGTGAATAATGAGCCGCTTGCTGTCTGCGCATTGAAACGATTTGCCATGGAGCATGCAGGTGACCCGCCAACTCCACAAAAACAGCCGACCGGAAAAAGAATCGCTATAATCGGTTCCGGTCCTTCCGGTTTATCAGCAGCTTACTATTTAGCTATGGCAGGATATCAAGTAGAGATTTTTGAAGTGGAGCCGGAAATTGGTGGAATGCTGCGATATGGTATTCCTGGATATAGATTACCGAGGGAAATCCTGAACAAAGATATTGCAGATATAACTAATATGGGTGTGGTAATTCATACAGGACACCGTGTGGAACAAGTTGATGATTTAATGAAAGAATATGATGCGGTATTTACTGCAATAGGTCTTCAAAAAGCAAAGCGAATACCTGTGCCAGGTTCTGACCATAATGACGTTTTATGGGGACTTGATTTTCTTAAGGCAGTGAATGCTGGAGCGGAAACTATTGTTTCAGGAAAAAATGTGGTGATTATCGGCGGCGGCAACGTAGCGATGGATGTGGCATTATCTACAGTGCGGCTCGGCGCAGATAAAATTACTATTGCATGTCTCGAATCATATGAAGAAATGCCTGCATATCGCTGGGAAATTAAGGAAGCAGAAGAAGAAGGCGTTGCAATTATAAATTCCGTTGGACCGGAATCCATCATTATCGAAAATAACCGGATCATGGGAATTTCATTAATCAAATGCACCTCCGTATTTAATGAACAAAAAGAATTTGCACCAACATTCAATCCTGATGAAAAATCACACCTTGACTGCAATATGATAATCTTTGCCGTAGGTCAGGATTCTGATAAAAACTGGCTCCAATCAAATGCAATAGAATCGCACAGTTCAGGTTTCATCAAGGTGAATAAAAACGACCTTCAGACACCAAAAAAAGGAATATTTGCTGGCGGAGATATCGTCACCGGACCACTATCGGTCGTCAATGCAATTGCCTCTGGAAAAGCAGCAGCAGAGCAGATTGATAAATACCTCGGTGGCGACGGAGTCATAGATACCGGTTATGAAACAGTCGTATCCGATTATAAGCTAAAACAAATAGCTAACTTCCTTAACTTATCCCGCACCGAAATGCCTCTCTTAAGCCTCAACGACCGGCTGGTTTCATTCAAGGTAATTGAATGCGGCTACACGGCAGATATGGCAATGAAAGAAGCTGAACGGTGCATGAGATGCAACTTAAGGGAAATGATCCCGCTAAGCCCTATGCCGCCGGAATTCATCTTTGAATTGAATAGTGACAATGTTCAATCTCTTCCGGAAAGTGAAGGCGTCCTTCAATTGTTGAACGAAAAACGTGAAATAATTGCTATCATTGGTTCATCAAATATTAAAAAATGCGCACAGGAAAAACTTGATTCATCCACAAAAGCTAAATTTTACCTCTATGAACTTGAACCAATGTATACCAAGCGCGAAAGTGAATTACTGCAGGATTATCTTGCCAAACATGGTAAATTACCGGAAGGCGACGGTGATCTTGATGATTTGTTTTAATCACCTATAGAAGAACTTTCCTGATTTAAGAATGAATCAAAGAGAAAGACCGAAGCCATAAACAAGCAATTTGGTTATTTGGGCGCGAGAAATAGACTCGTTGGGACAAAAAGCATTCAGAGAACAACCTGAAACTGCGCCAAGGGAATATAATGCTTCAATATAAGAACAGAATGGATTGCTTGCAGGCACATCAATGAAAATACCTGTGCAAAGAGAGGTCATGCAATTACCAGGCAAGGCAGATTCTATGCCAAGACATATTGCTTTAGCAGCTCCTTGACGTTGACTGGCAAAAGAAGGGCAAAAAGATAGAGGAGCATTTAAGCAGCCGTTCATTATGCCCAGATTATATAATGCTTCAATATAGGAACAAAATTCGTTCGATACATCCATAAAAATACCGGTACAGTTACTCGTCAGGCACGTATCCATGCTTACTGCATTCATAGAGGCGCAGACAAATTTCGCCATTTGCTCTCTCATTATAGCTTCATCAGGACAATAGTTTATCAAATTGCAACCATCAGTTATCCCATAATGAAGAATCGTTTCTATGAATGAATAAAAAGGATTTGAAGGCAACACATCAGAAAAACTATTCCCTATATGGTACTGATAATTGAAAAGAACCGGACCATAATTAACAGCAGTCACGCTTTCAGTCACTTCAGCATCCCAATGTCTTGCTGGTCTTGTGGCAGAGGGTGCGTCGATTATGTAGCAGC
>MFGW01000232.1:57753-65857 GCA_001780385.1 Candidatus Fischerbacteria bacterium RBG_13_37_8
ATTGCATCCATACGTAATAGTACCGTAAAATGAATCATTCTTAAGCAATAAGATAGGATCTGCTGTATTAAGTATTCCTGAAGTATTAATTGCATCGGCAGTTCCAATATTCTCCAGGTGTCCCATTATTATTACTGGTTCATCTTCTTCAATAATGCCATTAGGACTGGAGCTGACAGAATCGTCAATTGCTGGTTTCATCATTAGATACGGTTGTAGTTGTACATATGCATTTGAGCACAACACTTGTGAAATGCTAATTGTGTCTGATACTACTGCATTAGAATTACTTACGAAGCCTGAGGTGAATTGAGCGGAGAACATTCCCTGAGAGACTGATACTGACCTCGGATAATAATTAAGAATAGCTTGCGTGATAAAAATACAGTTCGGTGAAACATTTCCGTTTGCGTCCATCTTGATGACCCACATATCTTGAAAACCGGATCCAAATGACCATGTAGTGCCTGCTGCTATATAACCACCATCAGAAGTTGGATAAATGTGTGTTATATAATCTTCGTCAGCGCCGCCGTATTCTTTTTGCCATTGAATATTTCCTGTCATATCCAATTTCATAACAAAACCTTCTTCTCTCTCATTGCCTTTATAATAATATCCAGCGAGTATGTAGCCATTCTGATCCAGCTTTATGTGTAATCCCCAGCCAGATGATCCTCCAAAGTAAGTTTTCTGCCATTGAATATTGCCCTGGTAATCAATTTTTATTAACAATACACCATTTTCTTCCGAAGGAATACCAAAACGACCAGAAGTTATATAACCGCCATCAGGCGTGGGTTCAATATATGCAAGCGCTGCATATTTTCCAACTGAATAATATTTTTGCCAGATAATATTGCCGGTAGCGCTTAACTTTATAATTGAAGCCCGCGTATCATTGGTTCCTAAATAAGAACTGCCGGTCATAATAAATCCATCATCCTGTGCATAAATGAGTGTGTAGCCATAATTATTACTGTTTCCGCCATACTTTTTTTGCCACATTACATCTCCACTTTCATTCAATTCCATGACCCACCAATCAGCTCCATAAAAGGATTCGGTTGATCCGGCAAGCACATAGTGTCCATTTGAAAGAACTAATGCAGAATAAGACAGGTCCCGTCCGGTTCCTCCGATGGCTTTTTGCCATTGAACTATTCCGCTACTATTCATTTTTAACACCCAGTTATCATCCTCTCCTACAGCAAAGGATTCAGTTCGTCCAAGCACCAAATAGCCTCCATCCAGAGACATTTGCATATCAATCGCAGAATCAACATCATTTCCCCCATATGCTTTTTGCCAGAGCACATTGCCGAATGAATCAAGCTTTAAAAGCCACATATCATAAGGATTCGTTCCCAGGTAATAGGTACGTCCTGCAATTAGATAACCGCCGTCCGGCGTGGGCAAAAATGCGCTAACGCTTTCAAATCCTTTCGAATCACCATACGTTTTCACCCAGGTATCTTGCGCGTTTGCATGATAAGCAACAACCAAATTTAATAACATATAAATTGCTATAATTAAACAATAGACTAATTTATCTGATGCAATTAACTTTTTTATCTTCCTAATTCTTTTCTTCATATCCTTAGTTTCATATCAAAGGCTAAAATTAAAAGCTTTTACAATAAATTTTGCCATTTGTTCCCGGTTGACAAAATCATAGGGGCAATATTGGTTTGAGGAGCAACCGCTGAGGATACCCTGTTGATAAAGAGCCTCTATGAAAGGACAGAATGGATTCAGAGATGGCACATCTGAAAAAATCCCCTGGCAATTTGCACACTGGCAGGAATCCGGATTTGCCGCTCTCATTCCCAGACACACAAATTTTGCCATTGATTGTCTTTGCACATTTTGATCTGGACAGTACATTAGAGGATTTGCATTGCAACCGTTTACAACACCTTCTTTCCACAATGATTCTATATCCTGGCAAAAGATGTTATCAGATGCCACATCATTAAAATAACTTGCGCAACCATAATGCTGGCACTCACCGGCCTTGGCAAGCCCAATAGATGAACAGATAAACTTTGCCATTTGTTGTCTCTGCACAAATTGTTTTGGGCAATAAAAATTTGTGTCGCAGCCTTCAGTTACACCTGCATGAAATAGCGTTTCAATATAAGGATAGAATAATTGACTAGGAGCAACATCCGAGAAACTTGAACCTACGTGATAGCGGTAATTATAAGCTGCCGGGGCAACTCCATCAGCATTGATTGCCTCGGTGACTTGAAAATCCCAATGGATAAAGGGACGATTTGACGCAGGTGCAGTGAGCGCATAGCATTGACTGCAATAAACATCAATTCCAGCATCGATAGTTTGATATAGAGCCACAGGTTGAGTTATAATAATTGGATCGGAAGTTGTTAATAAGCCAGTAACATTCGGCGCAACTTTATTTCCTGAATTCTGAAGATGTCCCCGTAAAGACACTAGCTCATCATTTTCAATAATGCCATTATATGTGGGACTGCCCGAATCATTCACACCGGGCTTCATCATCTGAAAAGGATGTAGATATTGAAATAAGCGGCAATATCTTCCTCCTGAATTCTTGAATGAATTATTTGCATCGACACCGCCCCAGACAATCATTTCCGTATTGGTCCATGACGAAGTATGATTTATTCGTCCAATTGGTGCGCCACTATTAGAGATTTCAATCCAGCTATTGGTGGTAGGAGCGTATCTTGCGCCAGTGTTAAAGTAATCTGTGCCTGTAATGCATCCACGTCCTCCCCAGATAATCATCTCCATACCGGTCCAAATTGCAGTATGCTGATATCTATTTAATGGGGCATTATCGATGGCAACTGCTGACCATTCATCTTTAGTGACATTATATCGGCTTCCGGTGTTTAGACACATTCCATTCCATCCTCCCCAGATAATCATTTCAGTGCCTGTCCAAACTGTGCTATAGCCATACCTTGGAGCCGGGACATCATTCATTGAAATTGCAGTCCAGCTATCAATTGCAGGATTGTATTTGGTTCCTGTATTAAGAGCCTGATCGCGAACTCCTCCCCAGATAATCATTTCGGCGCCTGTCCACACTGCACTGTGACTATGCCTAGGTGCTGGAGCATTTGCATTAGTCGTTGCCTGCCACTCATCTTTAACTGGATTATAACGAGAACCACTTTGTAAGTAAATTAAATCATTCAATCCGCCCCAGATTATCATCTCCGCTCCGTTCCATATTGCGCTATGTTTTGCTCGTTTTTCCGGCGCATTTACCGGGGAAATTGAAATCCAGTTGTCTAAGATTGGATCATATTTTCCTCCACTACTAAATAAATCCGTTTCACCTACTCCACCCCAGATTATCATTTCAGTGCCTGTCCATACTGAACTATGATCATATCTACTTTCAGGAGCATCTGTCACGGAAATAGAAAACCAATTATCGGTCGCCGGTTCATATTTTGAACCATTGTTTAAAAATCCTGTTTCGCTTTTGCCGCCCCATAGTATCATTTCTGATCCAGTCCATACTGAACTATGTCCTAACCGGGCTTGAGGAGTATTATTATGTGACGTTGGCAACCAATCATTGATAATTGGATTATATCTGCCTCCTGTATCAAATAATCCAGGTTCAGAACCGCCTCCCCAGATTATCATTTCGGTACCTGTCCATACTGAACTATGTCCCAGTCTTGGAGCAGGCGCATTATAAGCATTGGTTGCAATCCACACATTACTGAAGGGATTATATCGGGCGCCCGTATTAAGAAAACACTGGTCGCCACATCTTCCACCCCAGACAATCATTTCAGCACCAGTCCATACCGTTGTATGCGATGTCCTCGCCATTGGTGCATTATAAATTTGCGTCGGAATCCAGCTATCATTAACTGGATTATATTTTGCGCCTGTATTAAAATATAAAAGAAACCTTCCACCGCCCCAAATAATCATTTCTGTGCCGGTCCAAACGGCTGAATGAGAAGCTCTCGCTTCAAGTAAGCTGGTAACGGGCATAGGTCTCCATGAATCATCGTTCACCACGTATATTGCTCCATTGTCGAAGTAGCTGCTTCCATTGGAGCCACCCCAGATGATTATTTCTGATCCTGTCCAAATGGCTGAATGAGAATGCCGTCCTGCCGGAGCGCCACTTGTTGAAGTGGCAATCCATGCGTCCTCAGCCGGATCGTATCGCCCTCCCGTATTAGAAGGAGGCATGTTGGTTCCTCCTCCCCAAATTATCATTTCGGTATTAGTCCAAATTGCAGTATGTCCCGCCCTCGGAGTCGGTGCATTGGTTAGAGATGTAGAAAGCCAACTACCGGTTATCGGATTATACCTTGCGCCAGTATTTTCGTATTTAGAATAACCGGAAAGTCCACCCCATATTATCATTTCAACGCCTGTCCATATCGCAGTATGAGCATAACGCCCTAAAGGCGCTCCGGTATGTGGAATATACGTCCATGTATCAGTAGCAGGATCATAACTGCTTCCTGTATCAAAACAAGTATAAGGCCAGGACTGCGCGTACCCTCCCCAAATGATCATTTCTGTTCCAGTCCATACGGAAGAATGCATCGCTCTTGCTTCCGGCGAACCATTGGTGAAGAACCATGAATCTTCTTCACACGGCTCCTGCTCTATCTCTGGAAAAGAATATTGATATAATGGTTCCTTTAATTGAAGTGAAATCTGATCCTTTACACTATTCCACCATTGCTCAAATGGAATTTTATGCCATATTACAATACCTATTCTCTTTTTTTCTTTGTCTCCATGTATCATTTTGACAGAAAAGAATCTTGATTCATCTTCCTTTAATATACTCCAACTCGCTATATCATTAGTTTCAAGCTGATCATCACTGGAAACTGAATCTTGTTCACTTTTAGTATCCATTTTGCTTATGTTCTGATATTTCATAGCTACAGGAAATTCAATCTCATAATAGCGATCACCCATATATCTCATTAGTGAACTTTTCGAATAGCGCTTTAACAAAGCTTGAGCGCGCTCATTAATTTCATTATGAAATCTTCTATCGTATGAATACCAGTTGCGTATTAGCCTGTCAACGAGAATCGGTCTTGCAAGACATTCTGCAAGCAAATGTGGATCTTCATTAAGAACTTGCCATAGCTCCTGTAACAAAGCGGCATTTCTTGTATTTTTTGCCATGCGCTCTAATTCAGCTTGCAATTGCTCACCATTAATTGTTCGACCCCAAAATTGGTTCAATGCATTAGATTTCCTGATATCATCTTGTATTTTTCTAAGAAATTTTTCTTTAGAAACCACGCTTTGCAAAGCCGGCTTTGAATAACGGTTATGATTAGGCCAAATTCTATGGTTCCAATATATTTCTTCAATCGCTATTTTACATTCTATTCTTTCTTGAATGGCAAGCGATTCTTCAAAATTTGCTCTCTTTACAGATAAATGTTGTAGTGACTTTATTTCATCGCTCGCTCCCACGTATTTGTCTTCAGAAATAATGATCTCTATGCATATAATTAACATAAAGCATAAATATATTACTTTAATAATGCTTCGGCTCAATGCATTTTGATCCCTTAATACCATTGTTGCCTCTATTAAAAAAAGCATTTACAAAGTAAATACTTCTAATATCTTCTCACACTTTCTTTCACAATTAATAATAACATCCAAAATGAAAATAGTCAAGAGAAATTGTCATGCATCAATTCTCTGTATTTGCTATAAGCTCTGTGTGTCGTTTTGGGGGTGAGGCTAATGCCTTTGAAAATTTGGATTTCTAATAACGGTAATAAATGCCGTAGCCGGCCGGCGGGTAAGTCCAGGTGATGCCTTTTAGCAAACAAATAATTATGCAGGTCCCGCATTCCAGACAACCGGTGTGATCAACTATTAGTTTTCCGGTTTCGGACTCATAGGTGTATATATGCGCAGGACATGCTATTATGCAGATCCGTGTTTGGCAGTTTTTACATATAGTTAAATCAATTTTTATATGGCTTTCCTCGTGATGTTTTATGGAACAAATTGCAATTTTATCTTCTATTTTCATGAATCCATCCGCATAAATCGCCACAAATCTCTGAGACCTTTTAAGCCCAGCACTTTAAATACGAATTTCTTGCATGTATGCCATATAGAAGCATTTTGTCCTGCAGAATCGACCTGGAATAATTCGCGTGTTAGCTGAATGACATTTTGCGGGTAATGTTTATAAAGCCGTTCGAGTGTCAGAAGATCGGGTGCTTTTTTGTACTTTTCCATTTGTTTATAGATAAAACTTTCTTTCAATGCTTGTTCATAATTATTCAGGCATGCGGAAGGGTCAAAATTTTCCTGGTGTGATTTGATAATGCTTTGAGCAGCCAGCATTCCTGACGCAAGGGCAAGGTCCATACCGCGCAGTATATACCCGGTGTTGAACACAAAACCTGCTGCGTCGCCAACCAGGAGCAAACCAGGCAATCCCGGTCGTGGCAATGTATTGAATCCGCCTTCCGGCACAAGATGAGCGCCATATTCAATTGTTTTTCCACCAGCAAGCAATGGTGCGATATCGGGTCGTGCTTTGAATGCTTCAAGAAGTTGCCATGATTCTGTCTCTGATTTCCAATTGGAGAGTGCGCCCAGGTTAACTACCAATCCAATAGCAAGGCTGTTGGTATTTGTATAGATGAATCCGCCACCCTGAAGATCTTGTGTGATCGTGCCGAAGAAAAGCCGGCTGGCGCCTTTTCCCGGTGGCAGATTGAAACGTTCTTCTATGCAGGTGCTGTTTAATTCAATCGTTTCTTTTATTCCCAAACCGTAAGAAAGAGCATCGCGTTGCGGTCGGAGTCCTGCTTCTTCTGCCAAAAAGGACAGAACTCCATCAGCAGCAACTACTGTGCGTGCACGCAATTCTTCCTCACCAATTTTAACTCCCACCATTTTTTCTTTATCGAATATAAGATTATCCGCTTTTTGCTGTGGGAGTAGCATTGCGCCTTTTTCTGCAGCTTTTTCTGCAAGATATTGATTGAGCGGACTCAGCAGAACCGTCACCGAATTCGGTTTGTCTGGCGTTGCATTATCATCCAATCGAAATGACATGCTGGAAGTATCATCAGTAATGGTTATTGATTCTGAGATAACCGTTCGTTCAAAGGGTGCGTCCTTTAAAAGTTCCCCGCAAAGTTCACTGACAGGCCGGAGATACAATCGTCCGCCGGTAAGACTTTTTGAACCGGCAGCTTCACCTTTTTCCAGCACCGCTACCTGAAGCCCGGCACGCGCTGTCTCATACGCACATGCCAATCCGGCAAGCCCGGCTCCTACTATAATTACGTCAAGTTTGTCATTTGTACTCATGTATCACTTCTTTAATGCAGCAATTAATGCCGGTATGATTTTTAGTGCATCGCCAATAAGTCCATAATCTGCATTTTTGAAAATAGCTGCTTCTGGGTCTTTATTGATCGCCACAACTATTTTTGATGTATTCATTCCAAGTACATGATGAATAGCACCGGAAATACCGCAGGCGATATAAAGTTCCGGTGAGACTGTCTTGCCGCTTTTGCCAACCTGCTCATCATGCGATCTCCAGCCTGCATCAACAACTGCACGGGAACTTCCTACTGCCGCATTGAGCACCTGCGCGAGTTCCTCAAGCAGTTTGAAATTTTCAGGCGAACCCATACCTCTGCCTCCTGCGACTATGCAAAGCGCTTCGGTTACATCCAGTTTGCTTGATGTGGTTGATGTTTTTTCAATTAATTGTATCCCCGGTTGTTCCGGCAAATTTACCTGTATAGTTTCAACAGTGCCTGGTGTATGGAGATTGTCAGGTACGCTAAAGGCACCCGGCCTGATAGTGAGAATAGCGGGATTCTTTGAGAAAGCAATTTCTTCATAAATTTTGCCACCGTATACGGGTCTTCTCACCACCATTTCCGAATCTTCCCAACGAATGTCCTGGCAGTAACTTGCGTAACCGCTGTCGCATCGCATTGCCAGCCGCGGCATGAATTCCAGCCCGGCAGAACTGGCACCGGTGATGATTGCAACCGGACAACCACGCGATTCAATGACCTGCTGGATTGCATGCAGATACTTTGTTGCTTCA
>MFGW01000232.1:65878-70911 GCA_001780385.1 Candidatus Fischerbacteria bacterium RBG_13_37_8
TTCAGATGAAGCACCTTGGGAACTTTTTGCGCCAGTTCCTCTGCATAAGATGGTCCTCCGCCAATCAACAGGGCACATACACCAATGTTTTTCTGTTCCGCCAGGTTGCGTGCAGCACCAATCAGTCGCGTGGAGAAACGTGTGAGCTGATTCTTTCGTATTTCAGCAATAACCCATATTTCATTACCCGGCATAATATTCTCCTGTTTATGAAAGGACGCCTTTCTCCTTCAGATGATTGATCAATTCTTCTATATTCAGCGGAAACGGCTGCTGCATCATTGTCACCGGCGGTCTCGATGATGGCATCACATACCGCAAGCGCCGTATGCGACCCTGCTGTTCATATTCCTGAACGCCAAGTTCTGCCAGCGGGACTTGTTGAATTTTTGCTTTCATAGCTTTCATCACGCGCGTTACCACGGGCACATGAGGTTCTGCTAATCCTTTTTCCGCTGTTATCAATAGCGGCAAACTTGATTCAAGCTGCCAGATTTCTCCTTCTACTTCGCGACCTATTTTAATTTTATTTGCACCGGCATCAATGTCCAGCGAAACGACAGCGCTTGCATGAGGTATTTTCAGGTATTCAGCTACCATAGGACCAATGGATGCCATGTCATCATCGCCTGCCTGTTTCCCGCAAATGATCAGATGCGGCTGGAGTGCTTTTAACCGTGCGGCAAGTGCGTAGGCAATGAAATTGCTTTCTGTTCTTTCAATGCTCTCATCGCCTATTTGTTCGACCTGGTCAATACCGAGTGCAATTGCGCGTCTGAGTGCATCCGTTGCTTTTTTTCCACCGGCAGAGAGTGCAATGAGTTCAGCATCCGGATATTTTTTCTGAATATTTAGCGCAGCTTCTACAGCAATCTCATCAAAAAATGAACATACGTATCTATTTTCGATACTCAATTCCCGTTCTGAAGCGATCTGTATGATAGCTTCATGATCCGGAACCTGTTTTACCAATACAGCGATTTTTAACGGCATACATTAATTCCGATTTCATATATTCATTTACTAGTAGAGCCGCGGCGAAGGAATGCGGCGCCGATTGCGTTTTGCAGTACTTCATGACATCCGCCGCCGAACAGGAGAAAACGTGCATCGCGGAAGAAACGCTGCGGGGGATATTCCATGGCAAATGAATTGCCACCGTAAATTCTTGTTGCTTCATCGACCGCAGAAAGACACATTTCCGTGGCAAACATTTTTGCCAGCATGCATTCATACTGACATTCGATACCTTCCTGAATCATCCATGCTGCCTTGTATGCCAGCAAGCGGGCAGCTTCGTACCATGCCCAGTGATTGGCAAATTTAGCGCGGATCAACTGGTATTTTGAAATAGCGCTACCGAATGCCACGCGTTGCTGTGCGAATTTACGTGCATCAATAATTGCTTCATCGGCAATTGCACATGCCATCAGTGCAGTCATGACGCGGACCTCATTCAGTATGTCAGTGGTGTATTTCATTCCATTGCCTGCTCCTTCGCCTAAAAGATTTTCATCCGGCACGAATACATTATCGAAAATAAGTTCCCCGGTCACGGAACCATGTGAGCCAAGCTTATGAATTAACTGCCCACAACTGAAACCATCTGTGCCTTTTTCTACTAAAAAGAAACTCAAACCATCAAGACCTTTTGAAGGATCCACTGTTGCCAGAACGGTGCAAAAATCACAAATCGGTCCATTGGTGATCCACATTTTTCTTCCATTGATCAGCCAGCCATTATCTCTTTTCACCGCCGTGGTGCGTGTTCCTGCAAGGTCTGATCCGGACTGATCTTCGGTGAAGCAAATTGTGCCTATCTTTTCGCCTTTAATTGCAGGCACTAACACTCGTTGTTTGATCTCTTCATTGGCAAAGCGTCCGATGAAATAGGTGCCCATTAAAATCTGCATGGTGACTGACATGGCAAACCCACACGACCCTCGCGCTAACTCTTCATAAAAAATCATCGAGGTAATTACATCAGACTCGAGTCCACCATACTGCTCGGGATGCCTTAATCCAAGATAACCAAGCTGTGCGAATTCTTTCCACAGTTCCATCGGGAAATCATCTGCTTCATCTATCTCCTGGATTTTCGGTCGTATCAAACGGTCAACAGCATCACGTACCGATGCTCTGAAAAATTCCTGCTCATCTGTAAATTTAAAATCCATAATATTCCTTACGTTGTTTCCCAAAGGGTACGCAACTTATATATAATCAGTTTCTGGCTTCCTCACATTGTAAGATAATGCACTATTCTTGTCAATGAAAAAAGATAAAACCACGAAGAGCACGAAGAGCACGAAGAAAAATACAGCAAACAATAAATAAAGTAGCTAAGAAACCCACAGTTTAGAATGGTATTGGCAATTTTCATTTATCCATGGGAAGTAATTCGCGATGCTTTTTAAACTGCAAAGGATATCTTTAACTGTAGCAAAGCAAATATTGTAATTCTTTTGACAAGTCTAAGCACTTCACACAAATCTCAGCGTGCTGTTTCTCAGCGCAGGATCCTCATTATTCTTAGAATCAGATAACATATAGGTTACAACCGGCTTTTCTTTTATCAACCTTTGCACCTATATTGAGGTCTTAGAATTGTTACTTTTATTTCATATGCATTATACTCATAATCCAGGTGTCAGGAAAACTGAATATCCTGATGGTATATTGCCATATTTTTCAAGATTATGAGCTTCTTGAGAAGCTTTTGAGGCTAAATTATATGAGCCAGGATAACTATACCAACGTATGTCATCCCTTTTCCAATTCCAATGAGCTATTGTACTTGCTCCTCCTGAAAGCAAACCTGAATGTTGAAACTTACGTAATTCAACGTCTTTTGCTATGCCCATATAAATTTCTCTCAAGGTATGATTTGTAAGCCTGTAAATCTTCCATCTCATCGAAGAGCATTTCCTCTATTTGAAAATTATTCTTAACTCAAGACATTGCATTTATTTTACTTGAATAATAGTTCCACTATCAGTCATTAATTTTGCACATTGCCGCACAAATTATTCGTTCGCTTAATGACATCTCTCATGTCAACAGATTTGCTTCTTTTTTTAAGATAATCAATTCTGAGCCATCTCATATGATGGTGCAAATATCTTGTTTCTTTAATTTCTGAAAAATCGGTAGCCATTTTTTCAAGGAGGGTCATGACATTTAGATAATTATTATCTGATTTAAAGGCAATATTTTTAAGAGCGTTCATAGTAGCATTAAACAAATCAGCGTATTCCTTGAAATTATTTGTGATGCAAAATTTGATTAGCTCAAATAAATAAGGAATAGCTTCCTCAGTTTCCAGGGGATTTAATATTTGAGAAATTTTTTGAGAGGGTATTTTAACTTTTTTGTTAATCAGCTTCGAAAGAAACAGCAAACCTTTGATATCTTTCAATCTACTTAAATAGCTAGCAGCTTTTAATTGTTCGTTTATATTTCTCCTTTTGAGTATTGAAGATAAAATTTCTTGGATATTGCTGCTTTTTTTCTTAAAGAGAATGTCTATTATTTCCCATTTAAATTCATCTTTTATCTTCAATACTATATCTTCCAATCTGCTTATACCATCCTCATATTTTCCAAGTGCCTCGAGCGCAACAGAACGTACTTTGTCGCTTTGCTTTTCATCGCTAATATAATCAACTAAATAGAGTATTACTTCTTTTAATTTGTGTCTTCCGCAATATTCTATATGATTGCAAAGAATATCAGGATCTTGTAAACCTGTCGTAATATTATCGATAATTCTTCTACTAATCTTATCTTTTGGCAGCATACTCTCCAAATATTTTATTCCAACTAATTGAGCGTTTTCGACACCATCGTATGTAAGCATATCACATAGAATTTGTTCAGGATAATCTAGTTTGAATCTCATCTGGAAAAACCAGAGATATTCGGCTGCCCAGTTAATATTATATTGATAGACATTCCTCGCAGGCTTAGGTCCTCTAAAATTAATTTTCGTGAAATCTATTTTTGATATATTCTGAAGGCACCACTTTTTTATCTGTCTTTCTTGCTCAATGGATGGTATCAAATCTTTATTATGTTTCAAATACATATAAGCATTGCTCACGCAAAACCAATCCCAGTCAATATCATTTATCTCTTCATTCACTTGCTGAAATGAAATACGCTCACCTTTTATGCAATTTTTTAATATTTTAATGCCAAAGAATGAAAATTGAGGATATTCATAATTATTTCTATTTATTTCATCGAACTCACTTTTTGTTAGTTCACCTTTATCTTTTGATTCAAAAATATTTCTAATTGAATCAAGCAAAGCATGTTTATCGAAGAACAATTTGAAATCATTTTCTTGAATAGCTTGTCTCTCATTAGTATAATCTTTAGCTTCTTGTATGATAAATTTATTTCCGGATTTCTCATTGATCATGTCATTGAAAGGCTTTAGTAATTGCGGGTGCCAGTTCAGAAGATTTCTGTGAAAATTCCATATATCATAGTCATTGATGCTACCTGCTTCATAGTCTTTCAATATTAAATGCAAATTCTGTTTATCGATTAATGCAGCGGCAATATGAAGATAATTTGCAATGCTTGTTCTATTATTTAGTATTTGCTCTATTACTATCTTCCTTGTGTTAGTATCATCAAAGAAATTTGCAACTATTTTAGATCGTTGCCAATCGTATATATTCGCAATAGCTATGAATAAATCCAAAACAAGATTAAATATTCTGCTCGCATCTTTCATTTGAAGATAAGTGTTACTGGCATTTTTTATTATAATGGATAACGTATCATCGAGCTGGTTGATGTCAAGGTCATGCGGATTGTTCTTAAAATAATCCAATATTTTAATAAGAGATTCTGCTGATTTTACTCTTTTTAAACCTCGAATCAGATTCGTTCGTTCATTTGCAAATCGAGGAGCATCAGGATTCAACGCAAGGTGAGAGCGAATATATTTCATCCCTTCTATAAAAACATCTATATATTCATCAAGATGCTCGCTCATAAACAGAAATGCATAGAGTGCA
>MFGW01000232.1:70941-71685 GCA_001780385.1 Candidatus Fischerbacteria bacterium RBG_13_37_8
AATACTGGAAAAATTTTATTAATTTCATCCTTAGAATTCATTTTAAGGTTAGTCAGTGCTGTAAGAGCAGTATTTCGCATATGGTTACTTTGCCTATCATCTAAAGCGTAATCCATTAATACATTTTTGACAATTTCACTTTCATGCGATGGTATGTTCATTACGGATAGCATTAAAATTGCTTCCTCCAACACTGGATTTAATTCGCCCTCTTTTATTTCATTAATGAGGAAATCTACAGTTTCTGGAGATTCACTAAATCTTCCTAACCTGAAAATTGAAAAACTGCCGTAATATAACCAGCCATGTCTATTCTTGCCGTAAGAGTATAATTCATGAAATATTTCTAACCTATTCTCAATAGATATTTTCTCATAATCAAAGTCAATCAATATCTCAGGCTGAGAGTTCTTCAACATGTTGAACACACCATTGAATAATTGACTTTCTTTATCCAGAATTCTGAACAAGAGCGAAAGGGTATTTTCCCACGATGGAATTATTGTTTTTGATTCAAAAACATAATAAATTAATTCTTTTATCTTTTGAATCGAATGACCTGACAGGCATTTCGCAGCTATATATTCTTGAAAAATGCGATGCTCAAATTGCCATATCTCTTTCATTTCTTCATTATCATCTCTTAGTCCTGCATGTTCATTTATAGTTCCTAATTCGTTTTGTAGAATTATTGCATCTCTTATTGTTTTCTTCTTCCATATTGTACTATAAATAAGCAAATCT
>MFGW01000232.1:71789-80639 GCA_001780385.1 Candidatus Fischerbacteria bacterium RBG_13_37_8
GCACTATTACGTAATTTTTCTTCTGAATATTGCTGGATTTGTTTATCATTAAAGTCCAGCAAAATGTAAGAATAAAATCCATCTAACGTTCCAGAGGAGGTCTCAGATTCAATCTCATAGAAATTTGTGCGGCAAGAAACAAGAAAATAAGAAGTCGGATTATTTTTTGCTAATTTTTCAATTTTACGCCTGGCATAAAAAATATCTTTTCCCTGTATCTCATCCAGCCCGTCAAAAATGAATAGTCTATTTTGCTCAGGGATAGCCTCTAAATCAATATCAGAAGGGAATAGCTCGTCTATATTTGCATTGGTATATTCACTTAATGGCGCAAAAATTGGGTGCAAATTATCTTCAAGAGAAAAATGAGCCCTTACTCTTTCAAGCTCATATGTTTTTCCTGTTCCTGGATCTCCTAATAAAACTACTTTTTTACGATCTTTTATGACATCAATTATATCTTGCGATTTTTTTTCAGCAAGCCACATAAAATCGTATAGACTATTTTCTTTTGATGGATATACCCTGCGATTGATATAGTTTTGAGGGAATGCATATTCTTTCTTGGGGATAGGAATTTTTCTTTCTTTTATTCTTTTGACAGCAGCAAGAATACAAGCTCTTAATTGAATTTCAAACGCCTCTATGCTATCAAAAGTTTTATGATAAACAAGATCTAGCTTCTCGATCAACTTTTTGAAATTGATTACATCTTCATTCACGCTTTCTGCCATCTTAAAAAAGAATAGCATAACAGGAAGACCAGTGCTTTTATATCGATTCAATGCTAGCAAAAATTCATGTTCTGTACCTGCCTTACCTGATAATATTTCTCTCCTAGTTCCAAAGCTTTTCCACATAATTCCAATAAAAAGATCATAATCTCCATGTTCCTTATCAATTACATATTGCGCCCCTTCAACAGCAAAGTATGCAGGAAAATCATCGTCTTTCCAATATCTGGCATTTAGCCATACACTTTTTAATTCGCGCGATAGATAAAAACAAATTTTTTCTGCAAGCCGTGCCTCAATTTCCACATCACTCGGACAAAAGATAGAAACATTAATTTTCAATACATTTTCAAGCACAGATCTCCTTTATGATCACCATAAGTTTTTGAATTTTGTCTGTACTAACTGCTTATTATTACTTAACATAATTCTCCTTTAAATGCTCTTTGAAGCAATGAGTTAAAGAAATTTGATAGAAGTAATCGGGATTCATCATGCTTTTCTTTAAGCTTTTCAATTTTTTGTAAAATATCAACAAACTTTTCTTGAAGACTCATAGGCACGACTGGTAATTCAATCGATTTCATAAAGCTAATTGAAGTAACATTTTTCATTGCAGAACCATGAATATGACCAAATAAATATTGCTGAATAGATTTAGATTCAAAAATACATTTAAAATAAGCGGGCAAAATCTTGTCTGTATCCAAAGTAATTTTTAACAAAGCTTGATTTATTATTCCTTTCTCAGCATTTTTTGGGACAATAGCTACTTTCCCAATAGTACCTGAACAACTTATAATTATATCATTTTCCTTGATGGAAAAAGATTGCATTTCCTTAAACTTATTTTCATCTATATAATAGCTGCCAATTTTAAAATTATTTCGTATAACATTCTTTTGCTCATAAACCTTATAACCTTTCTTTACAAAAATTTCTTTTTTTAGAGATCCTCCAAAAGGACCCCTTTTAATAGAATGAGGATCTTTACCTACTAAATTAATAATTTTAATCTTTTTAAAGTCTTTATTGTTATTAATTGGATCATTAAATAATTTGAAAAAATCTGAGGTTCTAATTATTTCAATAAGTTCTTTAATTTTATTTTCTGAATTTTCAATGTTATCTAATATTATTTTTGGTGAGTCATATTCTATCTCTTCATATTCTACTGGTTTGTATCGTGAAATGGATAATTCATAGTTATTCTCTATGACATCTTTTATGTCCACCCATAGCCATTTATCGCCTTTCTGTGGTTGAATGCTTTTATCGCGGGATTTCCATTTTTGGATTATATCCGGGATATCATTTTGATCAATTTTGTTTCGCTTATCATCCAGTGAATAGCCATCTGCTTGCATATCATAAAACCATATCTTATCTGTTCTTTCTCCTTTTGTGAAAATGAGTACAGCAGTTGATACGCCGGCGTATGGTTTGAAAACACCTGAAGGCATTGAAATCACAGCTTCAAGTCCACATTTTTCCAGAATCATTTTTCTTGTGTCCACATGTGCGTTGCTTGATCCAAAAAGCACTCCATCAGGAACAATTACTCCACATCTTCCTCCAGGAATAAGCATGTTCACGAAAAGATTGAGAAATAATAATTCTGTTTTCGGATGCTGACTTTTTCCTGTTACTGTTAAATCTTCTGCAATATCACTCTTGTCCACATTACCCTTGAAAGGCGGATTCGCAAGAATAATGTCATATTGATTTCTTTCTGCAAATCCTTTTGAAAGAGTATCTGCATAACGAATATTGGGATTGGATATTCCATGAAGCACCATGTTCATTATTGCGATTCTTACCATCGTCGTATCAAATTCATATCCATAAAAAGCTTTTTCCCATAAAAATTCCCAGTACTTCTTATCGACAATTTTATCTGCCGTCAGGTTATGAGGAGCGCCTTCTTCATCATATTCAATATTTTCAAGATCAGTGTATTCTTTAAGGATGTGATTGTATGCGCCAATTAAAAATCCAGCCGTACCGCAGGCAGCGTCGCAAATCCTGTTTCCCAGTTTTGGATCTACAAGCTCAACAATCATTCTTATTATGTGGCGCGGTGTGCGAAATTGACCATTCTTGCCGGATTGTGAAATTTCACTGAGAAGGTATTCATACATGTCTCCCTGGATATCTATGCCTCTCGCTGTAATATTGAGATCATCTATGATCTTAACTGCTTCCTGAATAAGTGATGGCTTGGGAATAAGAAATACCGCATCCTTCATGGACTCAGCATAAAAACTACCAGTACTTCTCAATTCTTTAATGAATGGAAAGGCAACATCACGGACATGCTTGAGCATTGATTCTGCATCATAATGCATCCAATGAGACCACCGGCATTCTTCTTTCCCCTCAAAAATAGAATGATACTCCTGCTCCCTCCTTTTGGCAGCATTAACTTCATGATTGTCCATATCTTCCAATCGTTTCATATAGAGGAGATAGGAAATTTGTTCAATAGCAGATAAAGGATTGGACAAGCCTCCGGAATAAAACATATCCCATAATTTATCTATTTTGTTTTTGATTTCCGGTACTGATTTAAGCATGAAAGAAGACCTCCTATGCAAATAAGGTGTAGGGGCAGACCAGCGTGTCTGCCCTTTTTATAGTTTTGTTCTTATTATTTACTCTTATCTCTGCGTGCCCCGCTAGGGGCATGGACGACTCCTTTATTAAAAACAGTGAAGCGGGTATTACATCATTTTGATTACAAATAGCGAGCGGATTATTATCAGTCGCATTCACATAACCAGGTAATAATATATTCATAATGCCTACTTACAGTACATAATATACCTACTTTTTCCGTTTGTCAATGGTAACAAGTGGGTATTTGGTGGTTATTTTTACCTGCTTTATCGATTTTCTTACCCTCTTTTCTTCCGCCAACGCGCACCACGTCCCTTGCTCGTCGCTTCTAAATCACCTGTGTCTCTCATTTGTCGTAACACCTTCCGGATCATATCCCTGCTGATATTAGGACATGCTTCTTCTACATTTTTGATAGAAAACGGCATAATGAAACGTTCAATCACCGCCATTATTTGTTCTGTTTTTGAGCCTTTACCAATGAACACTCCTACTCTATTCTCAAATTCTTTATATGCGGCTATCAGCGTACCATAAAAATATTCTAACCATGGCAAAATATCATGATCACCATCGTGCCATCCTTTTGAAGAATATTCTAAAGCATCATAATAGCTTTCTTTTGATTCTTCTATTATTTTTTCGATGCTGATATATTTTCCTACATGATATCCATTTTGATAGAGGAGCAAAAGCGTTAAAAGGCGTGCTATTCTTCCATTACCATCCAGAAAAGGGTGAATGCATAAAAAGTCAAATATAATGAGAGGCACAAGTATAAGTGAATCATAAGATTGGGCTTTACAATAGCTGTTGTATAATAATAATAATTTTTTCATTGCCTCAGGTGTTTCTTGCCATGAAAGCGGCATGAAGCGTATTATTTCTGAGCCATCAGTTTTTCTTTCCACTATTTTATTATCTGTTTTTTTAAAGAATCCCGCTTTAATAGTTGTATAGCGGTAAAGCATGGAATGAAATTGCAGGATCACATTTTCTGTTAAAGGAATATCCTGGTGTGATTGGTGGATGAGGTTCAAAACATCGCGGTATCCAGCAACTTCTTGTTCAGATCTGTTGCGGGGAGCTGTGTTTTCTCTTATTAATTTTTCAACACGATCATGAGGAACTGAAATTCCCTCTATTCTATTTGAAGACTCTGCGCTTTGTATAATTGCTATCTCCAATAGTTTCTCTAAGACATCCGGCGATTGTTTTATATAAAGAGTTTCCTTACCTTTATATTCTCTTATTAATCCTATGCTGCTAATGATAGATTGCGAGAATCGATAATTTTCAATATAACTATTTTCCAGAGATTTCATTGTATCTCCAACTTTTCTATTATTTATATAATATAATACACCTGATTAAAAATATCGATCATTGTCATATTTTTAATTATGTTGCTTAAAGAATTTGATATATTTGAAGAATGAATCTATGATTAATTGCTCCCCAAAATACCGATAATTTCATGCAATTCAGCTTCAGTGAAAAGCCTTGTCGCTGCATCTGTGCCGAACTGTGTAAAGGGAGGTTCAAACAAATCTTCATATTCAATGTGTTTTTTCTCAGCAAAGACATTACTTACCGTTCTCAGAAATCTAAGTTGCTCTGCAGACAAAGGTGTTTTGTTGTTTCTCTCAACTACATAAGTGTTAAATGATTCTTTAATCAATTGTTTTGGATCAGGAAATTGATATTTGCCGAGAATGCTTTTTACGAATTGAACAAGAGTGCCATATGGTTGCTCAAAAGTTTTGCGCAAATTTTCCTCAGCAATATAAAGCTCGGGACTATTAAGCATGTTTTCCAATTCTTCAATATCTGAATCATTTACCGGAATACCATTTTTAATTTTATTTAAGATAGGATTTTTTTCAGCTAATTGCAAAATCTTTTCTTCTATTTTTTGACGGTATTTAATGACATAGTCACCCTGTCCCTCTGGACCGAATTCTATCCATTTTCTGGTCGCGATGATATCATCTATGTTCAGCTTCACAATAGATTTCTCATCAATCATTTTATATTTCATAATATCGGTTAGGTTATCTCTTATATATTCACATTTTTCATAATCCAGATTTTGCCAGAAAGCCTCTGCTTTTACTCTTCTTATATGCTCATCTTTTTCGTGTACCGCTAATAAATTTAATGGAAGATGATTAATATCATAGATAATGGCTTTTTTAAGATGTTCTATTTTTATCTGCTCATTTTTTATTAATGCCAGGCTGAGTAGTTCTGTTTTTAGCAAGAATACTGCTTGATAAATATTAATATCAATCATAAAGCGCATGAGTGGCGCAATTTCTACAGAAAGAAAATTAAGTGAGTTATCATTAAAATTGTTCCAGAAATTTTCAGATTTCGATTTTTCGATAGCGCGTTTATTTTCTCTAACAGCAATGGAATTATCCGGAAGACTATTTATCTGAGCCAAAATAAGATCTTTTGTCTTTTCAAAATTATCTCTATCATTTTGCTGTTTGAATATTCTTAGTTTTTCTAATCTTATCTTAAAAACTGAAACAGGGATAGGAATTTGAATAAATGGCGGCTCACCTTCCGGCTTCAAATTAAAATACTCGAAATTATTCCAATGATCTATTATAAGAAATCTATCCTTTTGAGTACACCACAATTTAATATTTAATTTATCTAACTTTCTTGTGCCTCGACCTATCATTTGCCAGAATTTTATTTTACTGAAGACTGGCTTTGCGAATACAAGATTTACAACTTCCGGTACATCTATTCCGCTGTCAAGCATATCAACTGAAATAGCGACTCTCGGATAGTCATCTGTCTTAAATCTATCTATTAACCTCAGGGGACGCTCCATTTTAGAATCAATAATCTCAACAAGCCTTCCACCAAATTCAGGATATAATTCATTGAATAGTTCCCATAAACGCCGTGCATGATTATGAGATATAGCAAAAATAATAGATTTCCCGGGTATGATTCCTGAATCATCTTTAATAGATACATCCATGAATTCATGAATCAAAGCTTCATTGGTCCCTATATTGGTCACTTTTCTTTCCAGATCAGTTCCCTCGAAATCAATATCGTCCGGTGAAAAACCTTGCTCTATTAATTGTTTTTGTATGCTTGGAGGCAATTCATTTCCTTTAATCCCTTCAATCTGGAAATTGGTTCGAGCAGCGTATGCCGGTCTGAAATCAACAAGATAACCTTCTTGAATCGCACTGTCAAAAGAGTAGTTAAAAGTTGGAACATTCCCTTCACACTGAAAAAATTTAAAAGTATCGCGCTCGATACATTCAGATGGTGTAGCAGTAAGACCAATTTGAATTGCATGAAAATAACTAAGGACATCCCTCCATTTATTATAAATAGAGCGATGGCATTCATCTGAAATTATTACATCAAAAAAACCCGGCGAGACTTTTGTGAAACATTCCATCATAGTTTGTATAGTAGAGACGAAAAGACGATCTGAAGTCTCAATAATCCCTGATGCTATCCGGGAGCGTGATTCATTTGGCAAGTGACGCTTGAATCCATCGCTAAAAGCTTGTTTTGCCAAAGCGTCTCTGTCGACAAGGAAAAGTATCTTCTCAGCCCAATGCGCATGCAAAAGAACATCAATCAAAGCCATTGCGACTCTTGTTTTTCCTGTTCCGGTTGCCATAACCAAAAGAAACTTTCTTTTGTTAGATTCAAGACCATCATATACGCGCTTAAGTGCTTCTATCTGATAGTCCCTGTCTATTATGGAAGGATTTATTGAAATAGAGTGGAGGCCTTTTCTATGCTTATTTTGAAATTGGATACGCTCCAAATCCTCTCTTCTAAAGAATCCATGGACCATTTCTAAACCATACCGAGGGCGATTCCAGTACCATATTTCGTAACCATTAGTAAGAAAGATGAAAGGCTCTATTTCATAATATTTCATTATTTCGTCTGCATAATCTTCAGCTTGCTGCTTGCCCGCAATAGGATCCCTTGAAGTTCTTTTAGCTTCTACTATTGCCAATGGATTATTCGCTCGATCAAGCAATAAATAATCTGAAAATCCGGAAGGATTTAAATCCGGCTGATTTTGGGCAACAGGATGTTTGCCTTTACTTAAAGCTCCTATATTAAATTCTTCGATTACATGGCTATGATTCGACACATCCCAATGAGCTTCTCTTAATAAATTGTCAATTATCAATTTTCGAGTTTTGGATTCACTAAGATAATTATCCCCCATATTATTTAATACCTCCGGCTGACCATCTTATCAAAGCTATAATAATCTTCCTCGCCAAAAATTATATGATCAAGCAATTTGATATCCATTAATGAAAAAGCCTTGCGTAATTCTTTTGTAAACAGCTCATCTTCTTTACTGGGCTCAGAATTACCACGAGGATGATTGTGCATACAAATAATTCCAGTTGCATACTTTTCCAAAGCATGACTAATAATGTCTCTAATAATAGGAAAAGAATTATTAGGAGTTCCTTTCGCTACTTCTATCACGTCAATCATTCTATTTTGTGAATCGCATAAAATGATCTTAAAAACCTCATATTTTAAATCACGCATCCTTGTTTTGAATAATTCGACTACATGTTCTGTGTTTTCAATTGAAATATTAGATTTTTTTTCTTGCTCGTTATTTAACCGCCTTCCAATTTCAATAGCAGCTCTCAATTGCGCAATTTTTGCTTTTCCTATTCCTTTAAATTCTTCCCATTCTTTAAGATTAGTATGGCTCATATCACGAAAACTTTTGAATTTTTGCATTATTTTTCTTGCTAAATCGATAGCGCTCTCTCCTCGAACACCAGTCCTTAATAAGATAGCAAGAAGTTCAGTATTGCTAAGATTATGTTCTCCTGATTTGAATAACCTCTCCCTGGGTCTTTCATCCTCTGGCCAATTGCAGATTGCTGTTTTGCAACTTTTATTTTTCAATTTCATACAATGTTTAAATAATTATTAAGAATGGTTCTTTTTACCAATCTTTTTAAATTTCTTCGATTTAGGTATCAAAAATATTTATTGTTTCTTCCATTAACATTATACTATATTAAGAATTTAAATCAATAAAAAAGGAACTAAAATGATATAATAAGGTCTAATATAAAGAAGAGAAAAAATGATAGAAAGACATCCAGTTTTTATATTGCTTGTAGGCTTATGGGCTGAAATAAATTCTGAAGTTCACTTTATTTTAGCTGCGGGAATGCTTTTTCCTTTTTTATGTTGATTCCATGCTTCCTTTTTCATTTTTTTTAAAGCTTTTTCATAATCTTTATTGATCATAAAAAATAAGTGCTCTTGCTGCTCTTCACTGAGCTGTTGAATAGCTTCTAACAATTTTTCGAATGTTAAAGTGATGCTGATTTGTGGCATCTAAATATCTCCTTTATGTTCTTATATAATAACATATGTTCATTCCATTGGTAAAGCAAACATGTCTTTTTTGATGGTTCACGCCGCCTCAACTGTTATTATTTGCTGCACA
>MFGW01000232.1:80756-80874 GCA_001780385.1 Candidatus Fischerbacteria bacterium RBG_13_37_8
TTATTTCATAGCATCGAATCTCGGTAAGGAAGCAATTGCTATTGATCTTAAAAAAGAAGAAGGACAGGCATTGTTGAAACGTTTGATAAAAGAATTAAATGTGGATATTTTCTGCACG
>MFGW01000232.1:80880-82553 GCA_001780385.1 Candidatus Fischerbacteria bacterium RBG_13_37_8
ATTCCGGTGCGTCATAAGCAGTTAGGATTGGATTATGAGACGTTGCGGGCGGTGCGTGAAGATTTAATCTGGTGTAGTATTTCAGCGATGGGCACAAAGTACCCTGAGGTGCCTGGTTATGATCCCGTTATTCAGGCATTATGCGGATACATGGACCTGACAGGAGAGGCTGATGGACCACCGCTTCTGAGCGGTTTGCCGGTCGTCGATCTTCGAGGTGGTGATGAAGCATTTACGCAGATCATTTTAGCATTGATGGAACACATGGAAACCGGCAAGGGTAAAATGATCGATATATCAATGGCACAAGTCGCCGTTTCATGGCTACAAACGTTCCTGCCTATGCTTGATATGGATAGTCCGCCGGAAGAACTAAAACGCTCCGGTAATCAACACCGGCAATTCATTCCGGTCAATTCATATAAAACGGCAGATGGATTTATTTATATTGCAATTGGAAGTGATCCGCAATGGAAGCGCTTTACTCAAATTGAAATATTTGCGGAACTTAATGATGAGCGCTATGTCACGAACGAGGGCAGGCGCCAGCATCAGGAGGATTTGTTTGCAGGAATAGAAGCCATTACCATGAAATATTCCTCGGAGAAAATCTCTGCTCTATTGGCAAAAGCGGCAATTCCTTATTCACCCATTACCCCTATTGAGAAAGTTACCGAGCTTCCTTTTGTTGCGGAGACTGTTCTCCGGACTATAGCTCCGGATGGGCGAATTGTGCGATTGCCTCCGCCGGCTCAAAAAACCGATTATCTTGAAAAAATGAATGGCGAACTTCCTTTTGCTCCTACCTATGGACAACACACAGATTCACTCTTGATGGAAATCGGTCTTTCACAGGAAGATATAGTTTCACTGAGAGAAAACGGTGTCGTCGCATGAGAACTATTGATTATTTCAAACCGCAATCACTCGATGAAGTATGGGAATTGAAGGCACAATTCCCCGGTGCGCGATATATTGCCGGTGGAACAGACCTGATGGTGAAGATGAAAAACCGCGAAGTGAAGCCTTCCGCATTAATATCGTTACGCTCGGTTCCAGAATTGACCGGGATCACGATTGAAGAAACCATTCGCATTGGTGCAATGACTACTATTACAGACTTGATCACGCATCCTGAACTGGGAAATATTTTTCCTGTGCTCATCCAGGCTGCGCGACGTCTCGGAAGTCCGCAGATTCGCAATGCAGGCACCGTTGGCGGAAATCTGTGCAATTGCTCACCCTGTGCCGATACGGCACAGGTGCTTCTTGTGCTTGATGCTGCATTGGTTATCAGAAATGCAAGCGGAAGCAAAACGATTGATCTGTGTGATTTCTTTGTTGGACCTGGTGAAAGCTGTCTTGCCTCAAATGAATTATTAACCGAGATTATTTTGCATCCATCTGCACCTAACACCAGAGCTGTCTTTTTGAAAAAGGGGCGTGTGAAAATGGACCTGGCAATTGCCAGTGTAGCTGTTCTTTTGGTAATGAATGAAGATAAATGTATCAAAGCGCGTTTTTCTGCCGGTTCCGTAGCACCGGTTCCACTTCGTCTTTCCAAGGTAGAGGAGCTGTTCAACGATGCAGTGATTTCAAATGAATTGATCAAAGAGGCACAAAGCATCGCAATGAAAAGTGTCGCAGCTATCACAGACGTTCGCTCCACAGAA
>MFGW01000232.1:82603-83451 GCA_001780385.1 Candidatus Fischerbacteria bacterium RBG_13_37_8
ATTAACAGGTTTTCAATCATGAAATATATATTAAAAAAATTCAACCACGAAGGACACGAAGAGCACGAAGAAAGAAATACCGTTCTCCTGTCATTGCGAGCTTTGCCTTGCAAAGCCACTAAAGGGCAGACGCATGGGTCTGCCCCTACAGCAAAGCAAACGCATGGGTCTGCCCCTACAATGCTTCGTGGTTTTTTTATTAAATAATAATGAAAAAAGAAATAAGTTTTATAGTAAATGGAAACGAAGTCATTGTGACGGTAGAGGCGCACAAGCGTCTGATTGATATCTTGCGCGGACCGTTGCGACTGACAGGAACCAAGGAAGGATGCGGCGAAGGTGAATGCGGTGCCTGCACGGTGATTGTTGATGGGCGGGCAGTGAATTCATGTTTGTACCCGGCAATGGAGGTTGAAGGGAAGAATGTCCTCACGATCGAAGGACTCCAGGGAGATGATAACCAGTTATCGGTTATACAGCAGGCATTCGTGGAAAAAGGAGGGATTCAATGCGGCTTTTGCACACCCGGCATGATTATGTCCGCGAAAGCATTGCTTGATGCAAACGCGAATCCCACGGAAGAAGAAATACGTGATGCGCTGGTTGGAAATTTGTGCCGTTGCACAGGCTATGTACAAATAATAGAATCCGTTAAATTTGCTGCGCAAAAATTAAGGGAAAAACCATGAATAAATTTCGCTATATAGGCAAAGAAATGCCACGACCTGAAGGACCGGATAAAGCTGCGGGAAAAGCTTATTACATTCATGACCTTGAACGGCCCGGAATGCTGTTCGGGAAAATAAAATTCAGCGAACATGCGCATGCACGAATTATTAAAATAGACA
>MFGW01000232.1:83792-85022 GCA_001780385.1 Candidatus Fischerbacteria bacterium RBG_13_37_8
ACCCGCGTCATCGTGCCGGCGCTTGGTGGCGGTTTTGGAACAGGTCTTGACACGCATGCTTATGAATATATTGCTATACTGCTGGCATACAGAACTGGGAAGCCAATAAAAATTGTATATACGAGGGATGAGGAATTTGCCAATCTTTCCCCGCGGCAATCTTCAATCACGAAGATCATCCAGGGATGTGATCAGGAAGGAAAACTGACCTTCCGGCATCTGGAAATAATAATGGATAATGGAGCCTACACATCATGGGGCGCAACTTATCCGAGTGTAATGATGCTGCCGGCAACTTCTCTTTATAAAGTGAGCAATATCTATTTTAATGCTGATCTTTTTTATACAAACAACACATATTGCCAGGCAATGCGCGGGTATGGCAATCCGGAGTTGACCTGGGCTTTGGAAAGTAACATAGATGATCTGGCAGAGAAAGCAGGTATTGATCCGTATGATATGCGGCTGATTAACTGTAATGAGCCCGGCGAAGTCACGCCAATGGGTTTGAAAGTAAGCACGTGCGGTCTGAAAGAATGCATGGACAAAGTAGCGGAGAAGCTCGATTGGCGCAATAAACGAACGGGAAAGAAAAGACGTGGCATAGGGATGGCATCCCTCATTCATGTAGGCGGAGGCGGAAGAATATACCGTTCGGATGGCAGTGGTCTGATTCTCAAACTCGATGATTTCGGTAATATTAATGTATTCTATGGTGGCGTTGAGATGGGACAGGGAATGCATTCCGTGCTCACGCTTGCTATTGCAGAGGCACTCGGCGTTGCACCGGAACGAGTCTTCATAAATCCCTGTGACACAGGCACTTCACCGTGGGACGTGGGAACACATGCCAGCCGCGGCGCATTCATGTCATGCAATGCAGCTATTATGGCAGCAAGACAGTTGCGTGAGAAAATATTTACCTATGCGGAAGAATTTTTTCCGGATGCCGTGGCGAAAAACTTGAAGAAATATCAGAAAAAAAATCCCGATTACAAACCGCCGGAATTTAATTTCACGGATGCAGCGAAACGCGAACATTTCGATATGATTGACGGATATATATTCCTCAAGAATGCGCCAGCGGAGTCATGGCTGCGCATGGAACTCGGGGCATTGCTTCGCGCGATTCATTTCCGCGAACAGGGTACTATGCTCGCTGTTGATGTGTTCTACGATCCACCGAATGAATTACCGGATTGGAAAACAGGCATCGGTAACATATCAGCA
>MFGW01000232.1:85032-91165 GCA_001780385.1 Candidatus Fischerbacteria bacterium RBG_13_37_8
ACGGTGCACAGGGTGTCGAAGTGGAAGTGGATATGGAGACCGGCGAAGTCAAGATACTCCACATGGTTGCTGCACACGATGTAGGCAAAGTGCTCAATCCGCAAGCACTCAAAGGACAGATTTACGGTGCACTCGCACAGGGAGTAGGGTATGCGCTCTATGAGCAGGTACTTACAAAAGACGGCCGTATCCTGAATCCTAATTTTAATGATTACAAAATTCCGACAATACATGAGATGAATTTCCCCATAGACCTCGAATTCATTGAGACTGATGATGCATTTGGTCCCTTTGGCGCCAAGGGCGTCGCCGAACCCGGGCTTGTCCCGACAGCGCCTGCCATTGCCAATGCTATTTACAATGCCACTGGCATCCGCATCTACGACCTCCCCATCACCCCCGAAAAATTAAAACTGAAGGGTGTATAACACAGCTCAGCTACCATCGGATGGTGTAAGTGCAACTGTATTTTCCCTTTCTGCGGCAAGGCTTTGAGTCATCATGCAGGATACTGGCAGTTGATTCAAATTTTTTAGCCATTGTTGTGATAATACCGCGGTCAAAACTGCATGGATATGGATTATTGCATTCGGAAATAATCATGTTTTCACCTTGAACCTTTTCAAAACCATAATGGCCAATTCCTTCTAATATCTCTCCTGTTTTCTGGTTAAATAATGCCACGTTATTTTTTCTATGATTCATATGATATGCTACATCTATTGATTTTATAGCATTTTCAATATTATTTACCCATGGTGGAAATTTTGCGTTTTTAGGAATTTTTATTCCAATCTGATATAACGTGTTTTCTCCAATTTCTTTTGCAATCCTTTCAAAAGCTTTTAGCCACATTTCATGAGAATACCATCCATTTGGATCAATTTTATACTCTCCTTTAACTTCTTCGCCAATGCCTGCTTCTAATAAAAATCGTTTGCCAATTGATTTAAAGGCAGCCATTCCGTCTATGATGGCATAAACGGTCTGCCCATTAACTTCAATGTCCTTTTCAAAAGGTACAAATTGCATAGTGACCTCCAAATTTGTTAATTTGAGATAGTGCATTAAGTGTTTTTATAATAAGATCAATACTTTTTTCTACTAATTAATGTTAAAAATTGACGTAACAGGAAAATCTACTTTCAATGCATACTAAATATAGGGAAGAAATGAAATAATTTCAAGTAAGACCGTGATATGCATGCTACAGGAAACATAATATAGATTTTCCCAGATAATAGTAATGCAAGAAGAAAAAACCACGAAGAGCACGAAGGACACGAAGGAGATATTAAATATTATGGAATTTGATAAGTTATCAAACAAAGTTATTGGATTAGCGATTGAAGTTCATAGAGAATTGGGACCGGGATTGTTGGAAAATGCCTATAAGCAATGCCTTGCCTATGAATTACGTCAAGCTAAAATCAACTTTCAAACGGAAGTTGAATTACCGGTAAGGTATAAGAATGTTCTTATATCTAGCGGATATAGAATAGACTTGCTAATAGAAAATACATTAATTCTTGAATTAAAGAGCGTGAGCAATTTGCTTCCCCTGCATGAAGCACAATTGCTTACTTATATGAGGCTGGCAGATATTAAAATTGGCTTATTAATTAACTTCAACGAAAAGTTTCTCAGGAATGGAATCAAACGATTTGTTTTTTAATTCTTCGCGTTCTTCGCGAGCTTCGCGGTTATAAATCTTTCTTTTTTTTAGACTGACACATAGGGGAGGATATGATATAATTGCAGGATGAAAGACACTAATGAAAAGAAACGAATAAGGGTTTTAGTAGCAAAGCCTGGACTGGATGGACATGACAGAGGAGCAAAAGTGCTGGTACATGCGCTGAAGGAAGCAGGGATGGAAGTTATTTACACGGGATTGCATAATACCATTGAGCAGATCGTTAATGTTGCCTTGCAGGAGGATGTGGATGTGGTGGGGATGTCTATTTATTCAGGCGCGCATCTTCCACTTAGTAAAAAATTGATGGATGCAATGAAAGAAAAAGGACTCACGGAGCAGATGGTGCTGGTCGGCGGCAATATCCCGCATAGTGATATCGAGAAACTCAAGGAATATGGTGTTGATGGTGTATATCCAACAGGTTCAACATTCGAGGAAATAATTACATTTATACAGGAAGGGGTGAGAAGATAAAATGGCAAAAGATGATGTAGATGAACGAAAGGAAGTTATTCTTGAATCCGGGATCAAGGTAAAACCAGTCTATGGACCGGATGATATCGGGAATATTGATTACGAGAAAGATGTAGGCAAGCCGGGTGAATATCCATTCACGCGTGGCATTCATCCGTTGATGTACTGCAAGCGTCCCTGGACCATGCGGCAGTATTCCGGCTTTGGCACTGCGAAAGAAACGAACCAGCGCTTTAAATGGCTTCTCGAACAGGGACAAAATGCACTTAATGTCGCATTTGATCTACCCACACAATTAGGCCTGGATACTGATGATCCGCGGGCGGAAGAAGAGGTCGGACGGGTTGGAATGGCAATCGATACGTTGAAAGACCTCGAAGATGCATTCGAAGGAATTCCGATTGATAAAATCAGCACATCGCTCACTATTAATTCAGTAGCATCTATCATGTTCGCCATGTATCTTGTTGTGGCGGAGAAACATGGTGTTGCATGGGACCAGGTGCGCGGTACTCTCCAGAATGATATTCTAAAGGAATACATTGGCAGAGGAACGTGGATTTTTCCGGTCACACCTTCCATTCGTTTGATTGGTGATATAACGGAATTCTGTTCACAGCAGGTACCTAAATTCAGTCCATTCAGCGTGTGCGGTTATCATATTCGCGAATCGGGCGCTAATCCGGTTCAGGAAATGGCGTATGGTTTTGAGATAGCCATCGCTTATGTTGAGCATTTGCTGGGGCGTGGATTGAATATTGATGAATTTGCGGGACGGATTTCGTTTAATTTTGACATACATGGTAATTTATGGGAGCAGGTCGCTAAATTCCGGGCAGGGCGAAAATTGTGGGCAAAAATTATGAAAGCGCGTTTTGGAGCGAAAGATCCTAATTCTATGTCATTGCGTATGATTGCCGGCGGTGGCGGAGGCGGGCTCACGATCCAGGAACCGGAAAATAATATTGTACGCGGCGCTTATTATGCATTGATCTCTGCATTGAGCGGCACACAAACCATGGCGCTGTGTTCTTATGATGAAGCATACACAATTCCCTCAAAAAGGGCAGCAAAGATTTCCCTGCGGACAATGCAGATACTGGCTGATGAAATAGGCATGTGTGACACGGTTGATCCACTGGCTGGCTCGTATTACGTGGAATGGCTGACATGCGAGCTGGAAAAGAAAATTGCGGAATGCATGGAGAAAGTTGAAAAAATGGGCGGCATGATAAAGGCTGTCGAATCAGGCTATATTCAAAATGAAGTTTCCTACCAGGCATATTTATATGAAAAAAAGATACAATCCGGAGAAATCACCAAGATTGGTGTGAATAAATATGTGTCGGAAGATGAAGAGGAACAGGATGTTGAAATTCATCCATTTGATTCAGCAGCAGCGGAGGAACAGAAGAAACGGTTGCACGAGGTGAAATCATCAAGGAATGACAATGAAGTCAAGCAGGCATTAGCGAAACTGAAAGAAGCTGCAGGAACGAATGAGAACCTGATGCCGCAGATTCTCAAAGCAGTACGATGCTATGCGACGATCGGTGAAATGACGCAAATTTTAAAAGACGTATTTGGAGAATTCCAGGAACCGATAGGTTTTAAATAATGAGTGAAAAAATGACGTATAAGATCGGTATAGATGTTGGCGGAACGTTTACAGATTTTTTATTAACGACCGAGACTGGCGAATCGGAAGTGTACAAAGTGTTGTCGACGCCGGCGGATCCTTCCATTGGACTGCTGAATGGACTCAGCGAGATGGCGGAAGCTCATCAGCAAACGCTCAATGATTTTATTCAACAGGTAACCACGATTGTGCATGGCACGACCGTGACGACCAATGCCGTTCTAACGCGCCGCGGCTCAAAAACAGCACTGCTGACTACAAAAGGTGTGCGGGATGCACTCGAGATGCGGCGTGGTATCAGGGAAGAACAGTATAATAACAGGTACACAAACGTGGAGCCATTGGTGCCACGTTATTTACGCTATCCCGTCGAAGAGCGGCTTGATTACCAGGGAGATGAAATTGCCCGACTTCGGGAATCAGATGTCGCTGAGGCAATTCGTCTCTTTAAGAAGGAAAATGTTGAAGCAGTAGCCATCTGTTTCATGAATTCTTTTGCCAACGGGGAACATGAATTAGCCGCGGCGAAAATGGTGAAAGAACAGCTTCCTGATGCATACCTGACGGTATCATCAACATTTCTGCCAAGCATACGGTTTTATGACCGCATCAGCACCACGGTGTTGAATTCTTATGTTGGACCTATATTAAAAAAGTACCTCGAGAGCCTGATCAAGAAGTTAGCCAACATAGGCTTTAAAGGCGTATTACTCATCATGCAGTCGAATGGTGGTGTCATATCACCGCAATTTGCCATGGATAATGCGGCAGTGACGCTGCTATCAGGACCTGCTGCGGGACCTGTGGCAGGTATTGAGTATTCATCTATTCAAGGGTATCACGATTGCATTACTATTGATATGGGCGGAACAAGTTTCGATGCCGCATTGATCAAGGATAAAACACCACTCGTCACGACCGAAGGTGAAATCACGCGTCTCCGGTTAGCGCTACCCATGCTCGGCATCGTAACAATTGGCGCCGGCGGCGGCAGTATCGGCTGGGTTGATGAAGGTGGACTTTTGCGTGTTGGCCCACAAAGCGCCGGGTCAAATCCCGGTCCGGCTTGCTATGACCTCGGAGGTGAATTGCCAGCATGCACTGATGCGAACCTTGTTCTCGGATACCTCGATAAGGATTTCTTTGCCGGTGGTAAAATACCGCTTAATTATGATAAGGCATTCACCGCAATCAAGGAAAAAGTGGCAGATAAGCTGAAAATGGATGTGATTGAGGCAGCGGCAGGTATGTACCAGGTAATCAATGTAAACATGGCATCCGGAGTACGCGAGGTGAGTGTGAAGCGCGGGGAAGATCCACGCGAATTCCCGCTCATTGTTGCAGGCGGCGCCGGTCCTATCCATGCATGCATGATTGCGCATGAACTGGAAATTCCGGTCATGATTGTGCCGAAAGAATCGTCTATATTTTGTGCGGCAGGAATGTTGATGTCTGACCTGAAACATAATTTTGTGCGAACTTATTCAACCCTGTTGCATAATATTGATAAGGATAAATTCAAAAATATATTTTTGGAAATGGAGAAGGAAGCTCGTGAACTGCTTAAAGCGGAACATATAGCGGATGAGGCAATTGAAATTCTGTATTCTCTCGATATGAGATACCTCAAGCAGTATCATGAATTAAGCGTAGTGATTGCCGGTGATGAAATAAGAACGATAGATGTGGAAAGCATAGCGAGTAAATTTCATCCGGAGCATAACAGGCTCTACGGGTATTCACTCGAGGAAGAAAAAACACCTATTGAAATAATTAATTTGCGACTGCAGGGTATCGGCAGAACGGTCAAACCGAAATTCAAGCAGGAAGAATACGCGGGCAAGGACCCAGGCAATGCTTTCAAAAGAGAAAGGAAAACATGGCTGCCGCTGAAACGTACGTTTGAGAATATACCGGTTTATGATGGCGCTAAATTAAGATTTGGAAACAAGATTGAAGGACCAGCACTTATTGAACAGGTTAATACTACTACTTTTCTTAACACCGAATACAGCGCGATATGCGATAGATATGGAAGCTACACGATGTACCTGAAATCAAAAGAAAAAGAAATTGAAGATAAGATAATGGATGCAAATAAGGAACAGTTATGAAGATAGATAAAATACTTGTTTCAGTATTTCAGAGAAGGTTTAAGTCAATCACGGAAGAAATGAGCATTGTACTGACAAGGACAACACGTTCACCGATCTTGTGTGAAGCGAAAGATTTTGTGACGGGGCTATATGATGGAAAAGGCAAGATGCTTGAACAGACGGAGAACCTTCCCATTCTTTCATTTTCACTCGGACCGGTGTGTG
>MFGW01000232.1:91190-91332 GCA_001780385.1 Candidatus Fischerbacteria bacterium RBG_13_37_8
TGAGATATACCCGGGCGATGTTATTTTTCATAACGATGTCTTCTCGATGGGAAATCAGAATAATGATGTAGCGGTTTATAAACCGATATTTTATAAGGATATATTAGTTGCCTGGGCGGCGGCAAAAGGACATCAAGCAGAT
>MFGW01000232.1:91584-98035 GCA_001780385.1 Candidatus Fischerbacteria bacterium RBG_13_37_8
ACCCCTGGTTTTGTTAACGGCACGTATACCTCAAGTGCCAGCGCAACACTGCTGACATTTCTGCAGATGGTGAATCCGGATATTCCGCATAATGACGGTATGGTGCGTCCAATTAAGATCATCATTCCGGAAGGTACTATTCTCAATGCAAGTTACCCTGCCGCAACAACGTTTGGCAATCATCTCTGTCCGCCGAATGCGGATGCAATCATTAAAGCGCTTTCACGCGCTATACCGCAACGAATCACGGCTGGCTGGAATCAGTTGCTGTGTTATTTAACTACCGGATTTGATACACGAAAGAAAAATAATTATGTAGATATTGGATTTATAGGATTAAAGGGAGGTTCCGGAGCAACGCATGGTGTTGACGGTTATGATCATATCGGGATGATAGATGCAAGCGGGGGAGTCCTTGACCAGGATTATGAAATGTTTGAGCAGCAGACTCCGCATTTACTCTTGAAGCATGAATATTGGGTAGATTCTGCCGGTGCCGGGCAATGGCGCGGCGGTCTTGGCGTCGAGACAGAATTTAAAATCGGAGGAGAAAAAACGAAGGTAGTGACCTTCGGTGATGGGGATATAGAACCTGCTTTTGGATTATTTGGCGGCAAAGATTCCACCTTGAATAAAATTGAACTTCGTCATCCCGACGGAACAATTTACACAGCAACAACGAAGGACCTGATAGAGAATGTGCCGGTGGGTGCTGTGCTCTTTCAGCAGGCGGGAGGTGGAGGAGGATATGGGGATCCGTATTTACGAAAAGCGGAGAAAGTTGCAGAGGAAGTCAAGAATAGCATCATCAGCATAGCGCAGGCACGCGATAGCTATGGGGTGGTCGTAGATCCGGAGACGTTTGCTGTGGATGTTGAAGCAACTAAAATATTACGAAATACGAAATAAAAAAAGCCACGAAGGACACGAAGAGAAAAATAAATATTCTTTGTGGTTTCTGCAAAGCAGACTGTAGAGGCAAATCCATGTAGATGCCCATTTGTAGTAGTTCCTTTCACCTGTGCGAGCTTCCTTATTCTTATGATCCAAACATTCCTGAAACAAAGTGACCCCCTTTCGCCACCATGACTTCATCTTCATCAAGGCGAAAACATCCGATATTACTCCAGCAGAGCCTTCTTCAGCTATTTCGCCATATGTATTTAAAGATATGCTTTCTTTTTTAGATAAGCTTTTATTTTGCTGGCTAATTGTTCTGTTTCTTTCTTTAATTCAACAAAATCTTCCGCAGTAAAAATGTACATGGGATTGTAATCAGCCTCTTCCCTATATTTCATCAATTTTGAAAATATATGGGAATCTTTTGCAGGAAAGATTCCTTTTTTCACAAAGTGAAGACCAAAAAGCCTGAGTGCACCTTCATGCGTTTTTGGTTCAAAGCCTTTCGAGAGGAGTAATGCCCGCATATAGTAAAGCAAAAAATAATATAATTTTGAAATTGCATCATTTATGAAATCATTATCAAATAAAAGCACAGCTGCATCGAAAGCAGTGGAGGCGCGTGTTATTTCTTCTTTAATATTTTCTTTCTTGTTTTTCTCTATCATAGAGTAATGCCTTCTTGTTCGATATCAAGCGCAATTCTTCGTTCTTTCTTTTTTAACCGTTTAAAATCTTGATTCGAGAAAATTGTAATGGATAATGGGATATAATACTTACTTTCTAATTCAGTAACTATAGCTAAAATCTTATTTCTGATTTCCCGATTATGATCTTTTACGATAAATGCCACATCAATATCTGATTCGCTATCATAATCTCCTCGTGCTCTTGAACCGAACAGCCGGATACTTATTATGCTGTCATGCAGAGCAATACGGAGTTTATTCTTAAGTTCTTTTAACATTCTATTATTAGTCATATGAAGATCTTTTGTCATTCTATAAACATTATATAGAAGATATTAAAGAATTTCAATTCTTCCATTGCCTCTTTTTTCGTTGTAATTTTTCATTATTTTTGCTACTATTGAGCATAACAGCATGTCTGAATTTGACTAATTTATTTCAAGGAAACCTTGAACATTGAACTTTGAACTTTTTAATACAGGAGGATAAGAATTGATGAGACCCGGAGAAAAGAAGTATCCTCATATTTTTCAACCCGGTCGGATTGGAAAAATGGAGGTAAAAAATCGGATCAAGTATGCTTCGACGGAAACGAATTTCAATTATGGTGATGGTTTTGTCTCGGATAAAGAAATTGCGTACATGGAAGCACAAGCTCGCGGTGGTCCCGGTATTGTGACCACGCAAGGCGCTTACACGGATCCTCGAGGTGAAGGACAGGGATATGTGGGAATGATGGGAATTTTTGATGATAAATTTATTCCCGGCCTGAAGAAGATAGCAGATATTATACGAAAGCATGATGCAAAATCCGTTCTTCAGCTTATGCATTGCGGCAGAGTTGGCGGAATTAACCTGGAATACACGGTAGGTCCTTCTAATGTGAAACAGCGTATTCCGCGTTTTCGCGAGCCGGTAGAAATGACGAGGGAAGAAATTCAGATTGCAATTGATGAGCATGTACAAGGCGCAAAGCGCTGTCAGGAAGCGGGATATGATGCTGTCGAGATATCGGGTATCGTGGGATACTTGATATCAAATTTTGTATCAAGTTATACGAACATAAGGACGGATGAGTATGGAGGATCGCTCGAGGGAAGAGCAAAATTCATGACTGATATTGTGAGTGGTATTCGCAAGGTAGTAGGTGCGGATTACCCGATAATTATCCGGTTGTGTGCTGATGAGTTGCTTCATGACCGTGGCGGAAATAAGCATGAGGAATCATTGCAGATAATCAAAATGGCTGAGCAGGCGGGTGCAAATTGCCTTTCAGTAACTGCTGGATGGCAGGAATCAGCAGTATCAGTTATTTCACGTGACTGCAAGATGGGGCAATGGCTTTACTTGGCGAAAAAAGTGAAAGAAATGCTGAAACCCGAGACTGCGGTCTCGATGGCATATCGTTTATTTCTGCCGGAATATCCTGATGCAGCAATAGCACGCGGAGAACTGGATTTCTGGGAAATGTGCAGACCGATGATAGCGGATCCATTTCTGCCGCTCAAGATCATGGAAGACCGGCAGGAAGAGATAATACCATGTATGGCATGCAATATATGCCTGGCGAGGCTATTCCGTGATGCAGAATTGAACTGCATGGTGCGACCATCGCTCGGTCATGAATCAGAGCCGGAGTATGGTTTCTACGGATTTCCGAAAACTGACCATCCTAAGAAAATATGGGTAATAGGCGCCGGGCTTTCCGGTATGCAGGCAGCAGCTATTGCAGCGGAAAAAGGACATGATGTGACCGTCACAGAAATGCGAGACCATGTCGGCGGACAAGCTGCAACCGCTTCGAATGGACCGCATGGTGATGAAGAATTCATGCGACTGGTCAATTATCTGAAAAAATATTGTGACCGTGGAAAAGTAAAGTTTGAGCTGAACAAGAAGGTAACAGTGGAAGATATAAAAAACAGTGATGCAGATACTGTAGTTGTTGCGACCGGGGCGGTGCCGAAGAGTGATGTGCCGGGACAAGACAGGGAGAATGTGGTTTCATGTCTTGATGTAATGGATGGCAAAGTAAAACCGGGCAAGCGTGTTGCCGTTCTTGGTTCAAAAGGAGTAGCGATTGCGACAGCGTTATTCCTGCTTGAGAAAGGAGAACATGAAATTGCGCTGATTCATGAAGGAAAAAAACCCGGTCCCGATGTAAATCCGAGCTATATATGGCGGTACATGTCGAAACTCAAGAGCGGGAATGTGAAACTTGTGCAATTTGCGAAACCGAAGGAGATAACGGAGAAGGGTGTAGTTGTGCAGACCAAGGAAGGTGAAATTGTAGTGGAAGCGGACACGATTATTCTTGCGGATATGTATCCGGTCAATGATTTTGCAAAGGCAAAAGCCGGGATTTATACAATTGGAGATGCGTTACTGACACGACGCGGCAATTCAGCAATCCTGGATGGTTATAAAATGGGTATGCGTTTATAGCATGCTGAGGAGGTATGAACCATGATACCAAAAATAGATGTATTCAGATGTAATGGATGCGAGGCATGTGTCAAAGCGTGTCCCGTGCATGTAATCGGAATGGTCAGGGACAAGGCGATGATACTGGTGGATCTGTGCGAGGAGTGTGGAATTTGTGTTGAATCGTGTAAAGTCGATGCGATATTTTTCCGCTTGCCAAACAAAGGAATTGATGCAGAGCATGAATGTTATGAATCACCGCGCGAGGATAGGCCTACACCTGGCAATTGGACTGTTGGTGTGCCGCGCGGGTATGATGGCGAAGGTCATCACTTAAGGAAGGAATAAGCTATGAAAATAAATAAAATAGATCATATATGCATAGCGGTTAAGAACCTCGAAGAAGCAAGAAAAATCTGGGAACCGCTGATGGGAAAAAGCAAACCGGATGATGAATACATAGATGAACCGGAGAAGATAAAAGTAGCGCGCTATTATCTAGGCGAAGTAGGATTTGAATTAATGGAATCGACGACACCGGATGGTGATGTAGCGAAATTCGTGGAGAAGCGTGGCGAAGGAATAATGCTCATATCGTTCAATGTAGACAACACGCGTCAGACGATGGAAGAGTTGAAAGGGAAAGGATATCCGTTCATAGGAGGCGCCAGGAAATTTCGCGATTGTGAATTTGCGTTCCTTCATCCGAGAGCCGCCAATGGCGTACTACTCGAGTACATAGACGACAAAACAAAGCCTCCGAAAGATTAGTTTTTTTCTTCGCGTTCTTCGTGGTTTATTCTTCTTTAGGAAGCATTGATGCCGAAAAAATTGATATAAGGCACAGAGGCATAAAGAAGGCACATAGTTGTGAAAGTTTCTGAGGAGTTTTCGAAGTAAGAGAGAATCTCATTATTAAATAATCTCTGTGATCTCTGTGGTTCAAATTTATTATGCCGAAATTCAAAGAAATAGTTGAATCTCCCGCTGGGAGTAAATATGTTTTGCAGGGGAATGCTGCTTTTTCACTCGGAGTCATTCATGCGGGCTATCATGCGGCGGATGGTTATCCCGGTACACCCAGCACGGAAGTTATTGATAAATCATTATCGCAAGTGCAGGACAGGATTCAGGTAGGATGGTCGGTAAATGAAGCAGTTGCAGTAGGTGTCGGAGTGGGACATGCTGTTGCCGGTTATGATGTATTAATCACCATGAAAATACCGGGGATATTTCAAGCGGCAGATGTTATTTCTACGTCGGCTTTTTATAATGCACCGGCGGGCGCATTGGTGATATATGCAGTTACAGATTACGTTCCATCAAGCACGCAACATGTGATTGATGTGAGGTATTTCTTATCTTCCGCACGACTTCCCATTCTCGAACCACGTAATCACCAGGAAATGTACGAAATTGCATGGATTGCAGCCGATATCAGCAAATTATTCAATACACCCGTCGTTGTATTAGCATCGGGAATACTGGCACATTCCGAGGGATTGGTCATCTTAAAGGAACCAAGAACGCAGACTCCGAAAGAGGCTCCTGCTACACTGCATCCGTGGATGCTAATGCCAGCTATTGCACGGGGTAATTATAATAAAGCAACACAGATACGAATCCCGGGCATTAAGAAATGGATTGAACAAACAAACCTGGTGGAAGAAATTAAAGGAAAAGATAATTGGGGAATAATCACAAGCGGGGAGAGCAGCACCATTGTCAGGGAGGCGCTGCAGGTGATTAAGGCAAAGCCGTCGATAATGACCCTGGCGATTACAAATCCTCTCCCGAAAGAACAAATAAAAGCTTTTGCGAAGAAAATTAAAGGCAAACTATTTGTCATAGAGGATGGTGACACGTTCCTGCAGGAGAGATTACAATTGCTAGGAATCAAGGCAATAGGTAAGGAAGAAGCAAGTGTCATCACGCATTGGACACCGGAGATGCTTCTTGAATTTCTTTCACGGCAGCTTAATCTTCGATATAAAATAACGAAAAAAGACATCAAGATAAATCCGTTGCCGCGTCCGCCAGCGATTTGTCCCGGATGTTCGTACCGTGCCTTGTCACTGGTAATAGCTAAATTGAAAAGGCAGAAGAAGATTTATGGGGTATTTGGTGACATAGGCTGTTCAACATTGTTGCATTTCAACAATGCGCTTGACACGGTCCTTTGCATGGGAGCATCCGATTCCATGAGACAGGGATTTGTGATGTCGCGTCCAGATATGGCAGCGAGAACTATCAGTATCATAGGGGATTCGTGCGAATGTCATTCCGGTTTAGATTCAACGCGGAACGCTGTATTCAGAAATGTACCCGGTGTTAAAATAATATTAGACAATAGAACGACTGCAATGACCGGCGGACAACCAGCACCCAGTACAGCGCTCAACCTGGAAGGGCAAGCACATAAATTTGAATTAAAGAAA
>MFGW01000232.1:98115-98332 GCA_001780385.1 Candidatus Fischerbacteria bacterium RBG_13_37_8
GCTCGAATTAGCAAAGCAGGGGGTGTTTACGGCAATAATACTGGAAGGACCCTGCATTCATGAAGTGGAGAACAGTAAGAAAGTAAGGCAGTTGCAGATTGATTATGAGACCTGCAAGAAATGCGGATTATGCGGGATATGTCCCGGGATTGAGCTGGACGAGGAGAAACTTCCGCACTTCACGAGCCTGTGCACCAATTGCGGCACCAGCATGCAG
>MFGW01000232.1:98346-101743 GCA_001780385.1 Candidatus Fischerbacteria bacterium RBG_13_37_8
GCGCACACCTTACGCAGATACGTATATTATAAAAGGTGACACACACGGAATGGCACAACTTGGCGGTCCGGTAATCTCGACATTTTGCTGCGGGAACGTGTATTCATCGATTCCTGCACCCAAAACCGTTGATGTGATAGTCGCTATGGAAGTGAGTGAAGTATTGCGGCCCGGTTTTCTAGATCTTTTAAAGCCCGGGGGCACGATCATTTTCAATACGTTCGCAGCGTTGCCGGTCAATATTAAGAAAAAAGATTACCCCGATTTTAAGCAAATAGAAAAAGCCTTAAGCAAGTATAAGCTGATAAAAATCGATGCCACGCGCATTGCGGAGGAAATAGGAGACAAGAGTGGGCGGAGTGCTAATGTGGTGGTGCTTGGTTTATTATCGACTGTTCCACCATTGAATAATATTGCGGAGGAAGTTTGGCTTACAGCGCTTGAGTCATTAACTGCAAACCCGCATATCCGCGCCATGAATGCCTGTGCCTTCAAAACCGGCAGAATAAAGTAGGGGGACAGGCATTTACAAATTTACAATTTTGTAAATTTGTAAATGCCTGTCCCCCTATAAATCAGGGATTTGGTCGATGATTTCGCCGTAAGGATTGTAGACGGTCAGTGATATTTTATTTGCATCGGCTTTAAATATGGAGATATTTTCCTGGGAGGTGTAATAATAGCAGCCGGTTTTTCCTGTTTTATCCGGACATTTATCTGGATTCGATTTCCAGAATTGGTTCCATGGTGTTGGTTCTTCCGAGTAGTATGAAGCACCAGCACCGCCTGATACAATGTACCATTTAGGATGTTTAATATCAGCTAACGGTGAGCATTTATCCGGATCTGTACAAATTAATCCATTATCATCTTTTGGATCAATGCTTGGATTGCCGATGGGAACCTCTCCTGTAATAAGTGTTTTATGGTAGGAATGTTCATCTCCGCCAAGTACTGCTGCGACTTTTTTATATTTAGAAATAGTCTTCACCAGTTCGTTTCTTACTTCGAGCATACCCATTGATTCTGGCAGAAGAGTACCCGAATCCTCATCATAGGTATAAGCCTTTGCGGTATTATTACCGCTGAACCATGTGCTGTCTTTTACATGCCCTCCATTGGGAAAGATTGCTTCTTGTGCAGAAAGGATTATGTACTTGACGGAAGAATTCTTTTCACCGGCTTCAAGTTCCTTTTTTATCCAGTTTAATTGATCCTGCATTATATACCCTTCGGGGGCGCCACCGAATTTCTTTGCAGTGAGCCAGTCTTCTTCTTTTCCTGATGCCCAATAATTGTTATTGAAAATAATAAATTTGACAGGTCCGTATTGAAAGGAATAAACATTTTCCTTATAGGGAGGTCTTCTTGAATCAGAGACTTCAGGGCCATTGAGTGGATGTACCAATTCATCACTGAAAACTGCTTCTGCACTTTCGGTTGCATAGGGCCATTTATCGAGGCGAATGACTTCGCCGTTTTTATTATAGACATTGAGAAGTGTTTCATGATTTCCGAAACCTGCGTACACAGCTTTATGATGCCAGAATCCTGCCATGGTTTGTTTCCATGCATGTATTTGAGTGCGGTAGTCGGTAACGTTGGTTGTGTAACCTGTAATAAGATCACCGCCAAAAACGAATACATCGGCTCCGAGCCGGTAAGCCAAATTTGACATTCTCTCAAGAGTATCGTAGTTGACGCCCATAAAATCTGATTGAACATTTCCGGGAAGTCTTTTGCTGTCAGCGGCAAATGCAATTATCACAGAGCCTTGTCCTGGCTTTGGAGCTGTGGTGAATGTGTATGTTTTACTTTTAAAATCCTCTATTTCTACATGGTAGTAGTATTTTGTGGATGGCTTCAAATCCGATATGACTATTTCATGCTTTATCGAGGGCGTCTTATCCGAAAATACGGTATCTTTTTCTACGACCACCTGTCCTACTACTGCATTGCTTGTTTTAAAGGCAATTATGATATTGGAAGGATCATCGCTACGCACCATGTTGACCAGGGGTCCTTCTATAAGCGATGTTTGCTTTATATATCTGTTATCTTTTTTAATAAAGCGGATGAATGTATCATAAATTCCAAGATCCGGATCAATTCCTTCAGTCTGAAGCATGAGTTCCAATCTTATAGCAATTTGACCTTTATCCGTCCAGTCTTCACTGTTATTTCCTGTTTCCAGCAAGTTTTGGACAGGTACAGTTCCTTTTCCTTTAAATATGCGTGAATTAGTTCTGAATCGCTTGTAAGTATATTCTATTTCATTTGCTTCAAAAGGATATGGTCCTATGTAAACATTGCCGTATATGTAAGCCGGGTCAATTTGGGTGCCATCTAATAATAGAGTAATATTGCTTAAATCAAGTTTTAATCCTGTTGAATTTCCATCTTTGATTGAAAGGTGAAGTTGTTCTATGCTGATTACATTTCTTATGGTGTGGTATTCTTGCTGCAGGTAGCCGTAGTTTTTTGGATTCTTTACGGGCAAATCGGAGCCGAATGAATTTTTTATTATTGAAAAAATAGTAAAGATGCCAACAAAGAAAATTGAGAATATTTTGATTTTCATTTTTTTCTTCCTTAAAGCCACAAGGGAATATTAGTAATCATTTTGTATTTTAGCACAGCCTAATGATGAAGCACAATATTTCAGGTTTTACGCAGTTAATTCATCCAGTTTGGTGCTTGACCTGGATTTATGCCGAAGACCAGTATCACCCAGAAATACATAAAAGCTGTTACGAATATTACGGTAATCAAGTTAAGAAAGAATCCAGATTTGCCCATTTGCATCATTGAAACACGGTCGCTGGAAAAGACTATTGCATTAGGTGGTGTCCCAATTGGCAGCATAAAGGCGCATGATGCGGTAATGGTTGCAGGCAGCATTAGCAAAAGAGGATTAATATGCAATGCTTTGGCTGTAGCTGCAAGAATAGGGAGCATCATTGTTGCAGATGCAGTATTAGAAGTTACTTCTGTCAGGAATGTCATAGTGAATGCGATGGCAGCGATTATGATAAAGACCGGTACTTCTTGAAACAGGCTTAATTGAGAACCAACCCACTGTGTTAGACCTGATTCATCAAAACCTGCTGCAATAGCAAATCCGCCACCAAATAACAGCAGTATCCCCCAGGGTACTTTTTTTGCCTGCTCCCAGTCCAGTAACCTAATGCCTTGTTTCCGGTCAACGGGCAGGATAAAACAGAGAATGCCCATGACCATGGCAGCAGTGGTATCGTGAACGTATTTTTCCAATCCGAGCAAGTTTGACCAGCCCGGAATCGAGATGTTTCCTATAACGATGTTGCTCCTGAAAATCCAGAGAAATGCGGTTGTGATGAAAATGACAAGAATCATTTTTTCACCACGGCTCATTTTA
>MFGW01000232.1:101825-102072 GCA_001780385.1 Candidatus Fischerbacteria bacterium RBG_13_37_8
GGTAAGCCCACATTAATGGAATGAACATCATTGTAAACGGTAAGCCGATTTTCAGCCATTCGAAGAAAGTAATTTCCGGTCCGTTGGGGAAATGTGTTTTGAACATTCCTGCGAAGACGATATTGGGGAAAGTTCCTACCAGAGTTCCGATTCCTCCGATATTAGCTGCGTAGGCAATTCCGAGCATAAGACAGGCACTGAAGTTGATTACAGTGCGGCTCTGGTGTTTGCCTTGCAATTCCTCAAT
>MFGW01000232.1:102147-102392 GCA_001780385.1 Candidatus Fischerbacteria bacterium RBG_13_37_8
ACCTGTTGCGAGCATAAATCCGAGAATTAATCTTCGTGCACTCATGCCCACGTGATGAATGATCCATAGCGCAATACGTGTATGCAGATTCCATTTTTGCATGGCAAGTGCAATAAAAAAGCCGCCTAAAAGAAGGAATACATAATGATTGGCATAATGTGGTGCAACTTTTGATGATGGCATGATTCTGAGCAAAGGGTAGGCGAATAACGGAACAAGTGCAGTGATTCCCAGGGGCAATGCTT
>MFGW01000232.1:102442-106304 GCA_001780385.1 Candidatus Fischerbacteria bacterium RBG_13_37_8
GCTTCCAGTGGCATGCCTTCGGGCGTCGGACATAATAAAATTACAATAAATATAATAATACCAAGCCAAATGCCCCATGATTTACGTTTTTTAGTTGATATTTCTTCTTTCGTCATATTCCCCTGGAACTGCTTTTTCATTGTGCAATTTCATTAGAAGATATTGTCATACTAAATGAAGATTATAGAAAAGAAATCAAATAATTTCAAATATAGTGATTGCATATATTAAGCTTTCTTATAAAAAATTGAACCACAGAGAACACAGAGAATGTACAGAGAAAAGAGATATTATATTTTTTCTTTACAGTATATTTCAATAATGATACAATGGTACAATTGCAGCGCAACATTCTCTATTTCCCATTCCCAATTCTCTTTGTTGAGGATAAGCTAGATGAGAATCTTACTGAAGTAAAGCTTTGAAGCAATTTTGAAACTTTTAACTTTAGAGGAGGGTCCTACGCTTGAAATATTTGGATTTAGTACCATCAAATATTGCACAAATAATACCTTATGAAGCTGGTAAACCAATTGAGGAAGTTCAAAGAGAACTTAAGCTGAAAAAAGTAATTAAGCTTGCCTCGAATGAAAATACGTTTGGACCATCGCCTAAAGCATTGGAAGCTATCAAAAAATTTGCACGCAAGGTAAATTATTATCCGGAAGAAAGTGCTTTTTATTTGAGGGAGAAGTTATCGGAAAAACATGGTCTTGCGCGGGAAAACATAGTGACTGCAAATGGTGAAACTGAATTAATTTCATTAATAGCGCGCTGTTTCTTAGCGCCTGATAATCATGCAGTAATATCGTTACAAACCTTCCTCATGTATAAAATAGCTATTCAAGTAGTTGGAGCATCATTTACCGCAGTGCCGCTCAAAAATTTTGCTTATGACCTCAAGGCAATGAAGGATGCCATTCAACCTAGTACGCGCCTTATTTATATTGCCAATCCTAATAATCCCACCGGTACGTATGTCGCTAAGACAGAACTGGATGATCTTTTCAAGAAACTGCCGGGTAATGTCATTGTGGTTCTTGATGAAGCGTACCATGAATATGTTTTGAAGGATGATTACCCGAACGGGATTGAATATTTCAAAAAAGGATATCCAATAATAATATTGCGATCTTTTTCTAAAATTTATGCATTAGCAGGAATGCGAGTGGGTTATGCAATTGCGCATAGCGATATTATCCTTGCAATCAACAGGGTACGCTCGCCATTCTCAACCAGTTCCATCGGTCAGGCTGCTGCTACTGCTGCATTGGATGATACTGAATTCATTCAAAGAAGCGCTGCAATAAATAAGGAACAGCGTGATTTTGTTTACAGGGAATTGCAGAATTCAGGATTTCGTACAATCGCTCCTTCAGCGAATTTCGTTTGGTTCGAATCAGATATTTCCGCTTCAACACTCTATGCAGATTTGCTGCATTGCGGTGTTATCATACGGCCTTTACGTGCGTTCGGATTTGATAATTCACTGCGGGTAACGATCGGTACCCCGCGTGAAAATATGATGTTTCTGGATGCTTTAAAAAAGATTTTAAAAAAGAAATAGATGAGTGAGGATTATTTTTCCCAATAACACAAGAATTTCACGACGAAGGGCCTATTCCCCATTCCCATTTTTCTTGAGGGCTTTTAATATCTTATCAGGGGTGATGGGTAGTTCATGTATCCATACACCAATTGCATTTGCAATAGCTGCGGCTACTGCTGCTAATACGGGCACAGTTGAACCTTCTCCTATTTCCTTGGCGCCAAATGGCCCTTCGGGCTCATAAGAATCTACCAGTTCACTGAAAATTTCCGGCGCATCCTTAATGGTCATTATTAAATAATCATTGAAATTTTGATTGACAATCTCTCCCTTTTTATTGAATACCATATTTTCAAGCAAGGTTTCTGAAGCACCCATGACAGCGGATCCTTCTACCTGTCCATGAACTGCCATGGGATTGATAGGTGTGCCGCAATCATGAAAATCATAAAATCGTTCAACCTTCACCTTCCCGGTTTCTAAATCTACTGATACTTCGCAGATCGTTGAACCGAATGAAAAAGCAGGCGAAGTACCGACGGGAGCTCCTTTATACTTTCCTCCCAATCCTTCCGGCGGTGAATAATGACCAATTCCTACTAGCGGACCTTGTTCATTAGTTAATTTCTTGGCGATTATTTCCCAAAGCACATATTTATCGGGCTCTTCTTTGCCATATATTTTTCCATTGGCTGCAACTAATCTGTCTTCCTTGCTCTTAAGTACGGTGGCAGCATATGGCATTACTTTATTCATTACTTCTTTTGCGGCTCTGAATACAGCATTACCTCCCATTAGTGTAACGCGGGAAGAATATGAACCCAGTTCAAGGGGACAAATATCGGAATCATCGGTAATCATGTTGATTCTATCCAGCGGTAAACCCAGGGTCTCGGCACATATCTGTGCCAGGACAGTTGATGAGCCCTGTCCAATTTCCTTGGCATTGATTAAACAATGCGCAGTTAAGCCATCTTCTGATATTTTTACCAGCGCATTGGAATGAGGAAATCGCGAACGATAAATCGGATACCCGGCGCCAGAAACAAATCCACCGCATGCTATTCCTATGCCTTTGCCAAAAGGTAATTTTTTGTATTTTTTATCCCATCCGGCTCTTTCTTTTACTTTTTCTAATGTCGCCTTAAGTTCACAGCTTTTAATATCCAATTCATTGATGGTTGTTGTAAAGGGAGTCATAGCATTAATATATCTTATTTCGATGGGATCTATTCCCAGGTCTTCTGCAATCATGGTGAGCAGGCTTTCAAATGCAAAGCGAGGTTGTGGAACACCATTTCCACGTTGTGCACCGCATGCAGGTTTATTCGTGCAGATCCTGTATCCATCGAATTTATAGTGAGGAATTTTATACAATGTTGGGATCATACTGCCCGAATAATATGCTGTGGTGATGCCGTAACCTGTATATGCGCCGCCATCAAGATATGTTTCATTCTGAACAGCAGTTAATACACCATTCTTTTTAACGCCTATCCTGAGCTTAATGTATTGTTTATGACGGCCGCGGTGATGCTGCATCACTTCTTTACGCGTGTACACCATTTTTACAGGTTGACCGGCAATTTTTGACAGCAGGGCAGTGCAAAATTCCAGCGGAGACGCTTCAGCTTTTCCACCGAAACCTCCGCCTGCCGGAGGTGAAATTATCCTGATTTTACCCATGGGCATTTTCAGAACGCGCGATAATTGATAATGCACATAATGGGATGATTGAGTCGCTGTATATACTACCAGGTTATCATGCTCATCCCAGTGGGAAATCGCTGCATGCGACTCCATAGGACAATGCGTGGTAATATTGCCGATAAACGTCTCTTCGCGAATATGATCAGCTTCCTGAAAACCTTTCTCGGTATCGCCAAAATGATGATGAATCTCCGTATTAATATTACGTGGGTATCTATCATGCAGTTGAGGTGCTCCTTCTGCAATTGCCTCCGCAGGATTAAGAACGACCGGTAATTCCTCGTACTCAACTTCTATTAATTTAATTGCCTGTTCAGCAATTTCTTCGCTAACTGCAGCCACTGCGGCTACTTCATCTCCAACATAGCGCACCTTATCTTTTGCCAGCACATATTCATCAAACCGCGCTGGTGAAACGCCGTAGAGAACGTGCGGGACATCATGACCAGTGATAACAGCTTTGACACCCGGTAAAGATTGTGCTTTCGATATATCTATTTGCTTTATTTTGCCGTGCGCGATGGGGCTGCCCAAGATCTTGCCAAAAAGCATATTCGGGAGATAGAAATCACCTGCATAACGAAGACTGCCTGTTGCTTTTGC
>MFGW01000232.1:106348-106493 GCA_001780385.1 Candidatus Fischerbacteria bacterium RBG_13_37_8
TTTCCAGATCATGTTCATGAACGGGCAGTTCATCTGAATGTTCATATTTTTTGTAATTTTTGACTGCATGCAGAATCCTTTGATAACCGGTACATCTGCATAAATTTCCTGAAAGGGCGGTTTTAATTTCTTCATCAGAAGGTTC
>MFGW01000232.1:106657-115913 GCA_001780385.1 Candidatus Fischerbacteria bacterium RBG_13_37_8
ATTGATTCATCCAGTTTCATTTGCTCTTTTAATGGCAAGGTGCAACGCGCGTTTTGTCAGTGTTTGAACGATTTGCCGTCTATGATCAATTGTACCCCTGATATCATCGATAGGTCGTGCTTCTTCGGCAGCAATTTTTGAAGCTTCTTTTATTATTTCATCATCGGGGCATTTATCCTGAAGGTGTTGAGAAGCTTTAATGGCGATAAGCGGAGTAGGAGCCACAGCACCAAGCGTAATGATGGAGGTAATGATACGGTTGTTTTCCAGTGTAATGCGAGCAGCGACTCCAGCAACTGTGCATGCATTTGCTTCGCGCAGACCGAATTTTTGATAAGCGATACCGGTTCGTTCCGGTAAGGGTGGTATTTCGATGAAAGTAATAATATCACCTGCCTCAAGCTTAGTCTCACGAACAAAAACAAAGAAATCTTTCAATGGTATCTGTCTTTCATGTCCGTCATTATAAATATGAAGAACGGCTTCTGCCGAAATCAGCGATGGTGGCAAATCAGCCGATGGAATGCCGCCAGCAATATTCCCGCCTATGGTAGCGGTGTTGCGAATCGGAGGCGATGCCATGCTCGCTGCTGCTTCACTGAGTGCAATACATTTTTTACGCACACAAGCGCTGTTTTCCAATTCACGTGAAGTTACCAGTGCTCCAATTTTCAAGGTGCCATTAATATCATCGATCTTTTTTAAAGCGTGAAAATTATTTATTGATATCAGGTGTTGAACATAGTACCTGTTTTGTTTAAGATCAACGACAACATCTGTTCCTCCTGCCAGTAGTTTGCCATCCTGTCCGAATTGCCTGGACAATTGTGAAGCCTGGAGGAGACTTTCCGTCTCATGTATTATAATTTCTGGAATTTTCATAATATCTTATCGTGCCTGACAAAAAAGCGAATTATATCACATTTTCAGTTTTGTGATAAAGTCCAAGACTATATATTTAATTCTTTCAGCAGGTTTGTGCAACTATTGTGGTGGAATCTCATTTACAGCCGCTTCTGTCGGATAGAGAGGAGATTTGTAGCTTTGTGTATTCTGTAGCTTAATCTTTCAGTTTAGGATGGCTTCGAGGACGCCGCCGCCTACCGCAAGCGCTTTATCTGAGATGGTAAAGGCATACTCTCTTTTGCAGCGCGGATCTATGTCAGCAATTTTTTGTCCTTTGATTACATAGAGGTCTGGATGGAGCAATCCTCGGATCATGCCTTTGATTTCGCAGTTCACCTGTATGCCGTTGACCGTGGCGATGGTTTCATCTTTTTCGATCAAATCACCGATTGATTTTGTTGTGAGAAAAAGGCCATCCGCGGGTGATCTTATTAAACGTTCATATGAATAGCCGTTTATCTCTCCAGGGACACCGTGAGAATCCTGTGTTTTGCCTTCATAAATAACGCGTCCTAAAAAATGACCACGCACAGTTTCCACGGCTCTCGTGCAATTGATCCCGACAATAAAACCGGGTCCGATGCCTATGATGAGTCTCTTCTGATTTAAATCATTGCCTATATTTCGCCGTTTCATCCGTGCATCTATAATAATGGAAGCATCAATTTCATCTGCGGTAGTTTCTTCAGGATCAATTCGCACAGGCAGAATTTTCTCGTTCCAACATGCTTCTATCTCTGAACGATCTTCAACTCGTTTGGCTTTTATTCCTTCCACTTCGAATGTTCCTTCAAAGATAGCATTCCCGTAACTTACTGTTCTTCTGATCAGTTTTGGCTGAGGCAGTTCCGTGATAACAATATTTGCTCCTGCACGGCATAACCGGTAGGCAATACCACTGGCTAAATCACCGCCGCTGCGCAGGCATATTTTTAATCCCTGGAGATTAGAATTCTTCATATCTTTTTAGACGTCCTGAAATGAATATAAGTTGTCACTCTAAAATATTTTTGGCTGTATTCTTTTATTCTTCGTGGTTATTTTTTTTTCCAAATGCACGAATTTTATAATGAAGTGCCTACGCTTTTTCCGAGACCTCGCTCGGAAAAAGGGGCTCTTTTTAAGAGCCCATCAGGCACAAAGGCACAAAGTGAAAAAGGAAAAATTATAATTTCAGACAAACATGTTGGTCCAAAAATTACGCTAAGTGCCTACAGTCCTTTCTCCTTCTTTACTTGAAGTATTTCAGCCATGATGCTTACAGCAATTTCACCAGGTGATTTACCACCGAGCGGTAAACCTATTGGTGCATGGATTTGCTTCAATAATTCCTGGCTGATACCTTCTTCCTTTAGTATTGCAAAGACCTCATTGATTTTTTTCTTGCTTCCAATCATTCCAAGGTAAACTTTCGGAACATTGATAACCTTTCTCAGCACGTTCATGTCTGTAGTATGATTGCGCGTCACAATAACGATAAAACTTCGTTCATCGAACTCAGGAAATGGAGAAGTGTATTCAGACTCGCACAAGATGGTTTCATCAGCGGCCGGATGCATTTCTTTATTTGAGAATTCCGGGCGATCATCAACGACGGCGATTCTGAATTGACCGGTCAGACGTGCCATTTCTGCTACTACTTTTCCGACATGTCCGCCGCCAAATATTATCAGTTGCAATGCTGGGATGTAAACGTCTATAAATACAGATGCCGTGCCGCCGCAGAGCATTTTTAATTCTTCTTTTGTCAGGGTATAGTTCTTCCAAACCGATTGACCTTTCTTCATTGCTTCGACTGCATCTGCCGTTACGGTGGCTTCAAAGGTTCCTCCGCCAATAGTAAATTCCGTGCGCCCATCAATGTGAACAATCATTTTACTGCCGCTATCATTTGGAGTTGAACCTTTTGTGGAAAATAAATGCACCAATGCAAAGGTTTTCCCCGAATGAAGTATCTCCAATACTCTCTTGTATAAATCTTCCATAATCATGACAGACCCCTTTAAGAAGTATTAAGCAACTCCTTTCTGAAAAGAGCTTAAAGAATTTTTTTTAGGGACTCAAGTCCTTGCTCGATTGTTTCTAAGGATGTCGAAAAGGAAAAACGGAGATGCGATTCTCCATCTGGACCAAAAACAAGTCCCGGAACTGTTGCTACATGAGCTTCATCAAGAATTTTTTTGCTGAAACGCCAACTGTCTGTATCAAATTTTTTTATATTGGGAAATGCGTAGAATGCACCTTTTGACATTTCACAATCGAGTCCAAGTGAACAAAGTCCATTGATCAATAAATCCCGGCGCTTTTTATATTCAAGGACATTCTTTTCAAGTAAATCTGATTGAGTAGTCATGGCTGCCAGGGCTGCCCATTGCGTAGGAGTATTTACTCCATTAGATGAGGTAAGAGTGATTTTCCTTAAGCCGGTGATATATGGTTCAGGGGCAATAGTGTAACCGATTCTCCATCCGGTCATTGCGTATGATTTAGAAAAGGTGAATACGGTAATAGTTCGTTCAAGCATACCCGGAAATGAAGCAATTGAAACATGTTCGGTATCATATGTGATATGCTCATATGCTTCATCAGAAATGATGATGAGATTATTTTCCTTGGCGAAATCAGCAATTTCCTGGAGGTGTGATCGTTCATACATAAATCCGGCAGGATTATGTGGTGAATTAACATAGATCAATTTTGTTTTAGGCGTGAGGACTTGCTGGAGAACCGGTTTCACTCCTTCAGCAAACATTGACCAGATATTTGCCAGCACAATATTGCCCTGGCATAATTGGATAATGTCTCTAATAGGAGTCCAGTATGGAGAAAGCACGATAACATCATCTCCGGGATTAATTGATGATTGGAAAGAACCGAACAAGCCTTGTGCGCCGCCATTAACTACTATAATATTTTCTTTGGCAGCGGGAATGTGATTGCTTTCATTGACTTTCTTCAGGATAGAGTCAATTAAATCAGGAATTCCGCTTGAGGGTGCGTACCGTGTGTAATTATTCTGAATTGCTTTCCAGCAAGCTTCCTTGACATATTCTGGTGTAGTAAGAAATGGTTCTCCTCCTTCGAATTGAAATATTTTGGCACCTTTCGCTCTCAGTTCCATTATTTGATTTCTGATTTTTACGATTTCGGAAAAACCGACAGCTTTTACTCTTTCAGATAATTCGAGCATCATTACCTCCATGATATAATATTATTGGGTTCGCATTATTTTTCTAAAAATTGCAGTAAGATTATTGTTTGATTTTAGCAGATACTCATTATTATTTCAATGAAAAACTGCTAATAAAAAAATCACAGAGAACCTAGCGTTTTAAGCAAGCAAGGCTCGCTTAAAACGGTTCAAGGTTTATAGGGTTGAGGGTTAACATTAGCGCTACCTTGTTTCATCTTGAACTCAGAAAACATTAAAATTATAGTCGTTTGGACAAAATCGTAAATGTTTTTTAAGATTTTATACCATAGGTATAATAGAGAAAACTAAGAGAAACATCAAATTGCTGTGGACAGGCAACTGTTTTTTAAAAGTAATTACAGTATAATATGTTGTTATTGCGAGCACACTGAAGGTGTGCGAAGCAATCCTTGATGGAATAAAAGAGTCATGAAAACAACAATTGAAGCTATTATCCTTGCAGCAGGAAGAGGGGAACGTATGGGAAAAGGTGTTCTGAAAGCATTGCTGCCGCTTGGGGAAAGCACCTTTATTGAGGAGATCCTCGGAAATTTAATGCAAGCTGAAGTGACGCGCATTCATATTATTGCGGCTGAAGAAGGAATGAAGCTCCTTGCACCTGTTTCGCAGAAATTCAATGCTGAACTTATTCTTAATACAGAAATAGAAAAAGGAACGCTCTTCTCCCTGTGGCTCGGTTTACAACATTTGTCTGAACATAGCGAAGGTTGCATTAGCTGGCCTGTTGACATGCCCCTTGTCACACTCTATACGGTGAAAGAAATTCTTCACAGCGCTCTGCTTACGACGAAAAGCATTATTGTACCTGTTTATCATAGGAAAAGAGGACATCCGGTCATTTTTAAAGGTGCAATAATCCCGGAATTGTTAAAAGCGCCATTGGATAAAGGTGCACGCTGGGTTCTTCACTCATTCCCCGAACAGGTTGAGGAGGTGCCTGTCAATGATGAGGGCATCCTGAAAAATATTAACACCCCTGAAGAATACGAACTGCTGAACAAATAAATAAACCTCCTTCAAAAAATTTACTGAATAGTCAGCAACTGTAACTACTTCCCGCCTTCTCTTGCTTTTTTTGTGCCGAAAGCTATATTCAATATAGGAGGTGATACCATATGCGGAAAATTAATATAATTTTCCTTTCTCTATTATTACTTATATTATTTTTCGTTTATTGTTCAAAATCACCCACTCTTGTTGAGAATCCGGCTCCAAATATAGATCAGCAATCTCCGCAATCTCCTTCTAAATCCGCAACTATCCGGATACTATTAAAGGATAGTCCGATAGATGAGGCAGAACATATCTATGTAACAATAAACAGGATAAGAGTTCATAAAGCCTCGCCGGAAAATTTTATCGTTATTTCAGAGGAAGAACAGGTGTTTGATCTTTTAGAATTGAAGAATAATCCTAGGCCGCTAATAGAAGCATCACTTACTGCTGGTCATTATAATCAGATACGTATGGATGTGATTTCGGGTACTATCGTTATTGGTGGAGCAGAGTTTCAAATGAAAATCCCCAGCTCAGAAATAAAAATTCCTGTCCAATTTACTTTGGAACAGGATATGACCGCAAAACTTACCTTAGATTTTGATGCAGAGAAATCAATAAAAGTTAACAAACAAGGCAAAAAGGATAATTATACCCTGCGACCGGTTATTAAAGTTGTGGGATTAATTATTACCTGATTCATTTTTAACGAAATAACATTGTAACTCAAAAAGAGGATAGTCTTTCATAGACTATCCTCATTTTTTATGACACGAATTTTAGGACACAAATAGTGGACGATTGATATGCAATAACGGTTGACTCACTCTTTGATCAATTTTATTATATTTAATTTATCCAGATTATAGATTAAAATTCCTGCTATTATTCCAATAACATATCCGTACTGCAAGGAAAGACATATAATTCCTATCATTAATACGATAAGCAAATCTTTTTTTGAATCCATGATATCCTGTATTAATCGCATCAGGAAAACGCCTTCAAAAAATAAAATAATGCCAAGCATTGGCATGGGAAATATGTGAGCGATGTAGCTGAAATTGCTATTGAGGAATAAGCCCAGGAATATGTACATGGAACCATAAATAACTAATGAGCCTCCCGTTCTTGCTCCGAAGGCGTAATGCCCGCTTAAACCGCCTGCTCCATGACATGTGGGAATACCTGAAAAAAATGGATTAATAAGATTCATGATACTGTAGGTAATGCCAATTTTTCGTACGGTAACTTTTTTTTCCGGAAAGAAATCGGTGATGGTTTGTTTCGTGGCAAAAATTGAATTACCCAACGACAGTGGAATTTGAGGCAAACCCAATAGTAGAAAACCTAATATTATATTATGAAGTGTCAAGCCATGCATTTGTGGTGTTGCTAATTTAATATGTTGACCGACTTCGCTTATATCTACATGGAAAATAAGGGCATACAGGATACCAATAATGATGACTATTATAGCAGGCGGAAATTTGCGATTTCCAAGAAGAAGCATAATTATGCTGAATGACAAAGCTGCAAGTATGTACCCTTCTATTCCTTCTGACAACACATAATTTCTTAGTCCGAGTGAAGCTAAAGAAATACCGAGTCCAAATTGTATGCCTCTTATTACAGCTTTAGGGATGCAGTTTGCCAATTTATCCAGCAAGCCTGTGATTGAGAGAATAAGCATAACGAGGCCCAGTGAAAATCCAGCGGCATAGAGTAAATCTTTTGAAAGTCTTTGTGTGAGCATTATTGTTGCCATTGCCTTGAAAGGTTGGACAGCCATTGGAATACCGTACATGAAAGCAGTAAATACCTGCATAGCTCCAAACATTATTAATGTGCTGGCAGGATCTAAATTATTAATCAGAATCATCCCCATGATTAATGGAAAATCTGTGCCTATATCACCAAATGCACCCGATAGTTCGTTTCTGTTAAATACAATTTTTCCCTTCAACATGAATTACCTGCTCTTTTTTTTGCAGTAATATCACTTTTCATTTCTCAGAGATTATAATGAAGCAGTAGAATAATTTCAACTTTTGTTATCTTTTGTGAGTTTAGCGCAGCCATCCCTGCAATTGTCATTGTGAGTTTGCCGAAGGCAAACGTGGCAATCCCCAACGGATGATAATAAGCTTAATTGACACGTTGCTTAATAATCTCTAAAATAAATTTGTCGATTAGTTGATAAAAAGATACGTTGATAATGCCCGGAGAATGATTGAAATATTCTTTGTATTCTCTGTGGTTCAAATTTATAATATGCAGAGGAGTGAAAATTGAGTATGCTGACGCAGGATGAATTGATTAGATATGACAGGCAAATAATGTTGAGTGAAATTGGGGAAGAAGGACAGGAAAAACTCAAGAAAGCGCAGGTGTTTATTGCAGGAGCCGGGGGCATTGGCAGTTCTGTTGCACTTTACCTGGCAGCAGCAGGAGTGGGAATAATTCGTATTATTGATTGTGATATTGTGGAGCTGAGCAATCTTAACAGGCAGACATTGCATTGGCATTCAGATATAGGAAAAGCAAAAACAGCATCAGCGAAAAAGAAACTAAGCAAACTTAATCCCGATATCAAAATTGAAGGTATTAATAAAGAGATAACCGAGACAAATGTTTCGGGACTAGTGTCGGATTCCGATCTAATTATTGATGCGTTGGATAATTTGCCCACGAGGTTTCTGCTGAATAAAACTGCAGTAGAGAAGAATATTCCATTCTTTCATGGTGCCATATATGGTTTTGAAGGAAGGGTAATGACTGTTATTCCGGGTAAGACAGCATGTCTTCGATGTATTTATCATGGCGTTATGCCGGGAGAAAAATTCCCGGTTATAGGAGTTGCACCTGCATTTGTCGGTGTTATCCAGGCAACAGAAGTTATAAAATATATTACAGGAATTGGTGAAATGCTGACAAATAAACTGTTAGTATATGATGGATTGAATATGAAATTCACCCTGTTTAAACTAAGAAAAAATCCTGAATGTGAGCACTGCGGTCAGAAAAGGAGAGAGGACTAGACAAATGAGTGTTAAAGTACACATCCATAGAACTTTTCGACATATCACGAATAACCTGGCTATTGTCGAGGTGAAGGGTGAAACAGTGGGTGAATGTCTTAAGGATTTAATAAGACAATTTCCCGGTCTGAAAATCAAGCTCTTCAAACGAAATGATAAATTGCACAATCATATCGAGATATATATTAATAATGAAAGCGCATTTCCGTATGAATTATCCAAACAGGTCAAGGATGGTGACGAAATCACTCCAATTCTTATGATATCTGGCGGATGAGGCACGTTACAATTCTGCTTCTATTGTGGAGGCTTTCTTCTGCGCGAGAGATTGCCTGAATGCAGCATCTCTTTTCTTTAATAGACTTTGTCGATCAGCTTCAATATAATCCACTGCTTTCACTTCGCAAAAACGCACACATTGAGGCTCGCCTTCACATAAATCGCACTTGGCGATTTTCTTGCCTATTACATCAAAACTCATAGCACCAAATGGACAAACAGTCACACATGTCCGGCATCCAATACATTTATCATAATCAACCTTTACGTAATCCAGAGCCTTATCGCGGGATATTGCTTTCATTGGACAAATAGACATGCATGGAGCATCTTCACATTGCTGACATGCTATCGGTATGTATAAACCTTCCGCTTCCCATTTAATTATATTTATCCGGCTTCGTGAAGGATTGGATACGCCTTCATGTTGAACGGAACATACGAGCTCACATTGCCTGCAGCCGGTGCATTTTTCATAATTTATCATCAGCATTTTTGCCATTGCTTTTCTCCTCTATCATAGATTTAAAGTAAATGGGATGGCTCTTTATCGAGGCCAAGCCGCTTTAATGTTTTAACTGTAGGTACACCATTTTCATCCCAGCCATGATGCCCATAGTATTCATCAATCATCTTTTTAAATTTCTCTCTATCTATAGTTGCACCTACAACATCAGGCGCTCCACGTTTGCATGGTTCATCGAAATAACGATGATTCAGATTGTCGCCTTTTTTTAAATCATCTCTTTTTAAACCTTCACGGAGATTGAACAATCTCTCAATGTTGTTGCATCGCTCTGCTATTTCCCATAATTCTTTT
>MFGW01000232.1:115935-117846 GCA_001780385.1 Candidatus Fischerbacteria bacterium RBG_13_37_8
TATAATAGAGCACTTTCGGCCAATCCTCAAAATTAGGATGCGTTGCACCGAGGAAGACGGTGTGATACTTACAAATTCCAAGACAATCTACACCCATGTAACAATTTTCCTGCCAGAACACCATCCAGGCTTTACCTTCGTATGATGTATGTTCTGAGCTCAACGGTCCATCGTAAGGAATTGGAGTACCATATATTTTCCTGAGAACTTCTATCGGTAAATGATAAAGATCTATTGCAGGTCTGCTTCGTAAATGATCGGAGCCCCTGGAAGCTGTTGCTATATTGAGTGCCAATGCGGGAGTAGCTCTCTCATCTGAGAGCAGGTTATTCATACCTTTTACCTGAATAAGATAATCAAATGAATTCTTGCCTATCTTTTCTGATGCAGGAATTCCACCGTCTGCGAGTACATTTCCCAACCAACCTTTTCTGAAACAGATACGGTGGATCATCTCAAGCAGTGCTTCATCATTGCCGAAACATAATTCCAGGCCATCTGTTTCCTTTTTTGTGAGGATGCCCAGTTCAAACAATTCCATCGCCCAGGAAATAATACTGCCTGTCTCCAGATTATCCATACCGTATTGATCAACCAGATGATTACCCGTTAGTACAGTCACTGCATTTTTACAGTCCGGTTCTCCTCCGAAAGCACCTTGCGATGTATATTCAGGTCCTTCATCGTACTTGCCTGCATAAGGACCAGAAGGAATTTTATACTGTGCACGGCAATGAACTTGGCAGCCAAAACAACTCACCATGTGATAAGGTCCCATAGTTTCAGTAGCGATTTCATCGAATCTCTCAGGTTCAATATCATCAGCATATTCACACTGGTTATATTGAAAATTTCTGCATCTAATGCCGCCCCACGAATTTGTTGCTCCCCAGATAAATGGAGTGCCGAGCGTTCCCTGTGTTTGATTTACCTTGGAACTTACGATTTGATCAATGAATCGTTTATTAAAATTCAAAGCTTCAGTGGGGTGCGCTATTTTTATATCCATTGTACCTCTGGCAGCAACTGCTTTTAGATTCTTGGAACCCATCACAGCACCCATGCCTGTTCTGCCGCCTGAATTTTTGATACCTGTCATTACATTGGCAAACCTGACAAGATTCTCACCCGCTGGACCGATAACCAGACTCTTGATTTCTTCATCATTAAGTTCTTTACGGATTGCCCATTGTGTTTCGGTCACTGTTTTACCCCATATATCTGCGGCATCACGTATTTCTATTTCACCATTATGAATCCAGAGATAAACAGGTTTGCTTGCTTTACCTTTAATAACCAGGTGATGAAAACCTGCCCAGGCAAGCTCTGGTGCAAAAAATCCCCCCATATTAGTACTGCCGATAAGGCCGGTAAGCGGTGATTTCGCCATTATATGCGTTCGCGCTGTTGCGGATGCGCATGTAGCTACCAGTATGCCACCACTGATTAATAAACTATTTTCGGGTCCAAGCGGATCACACCCTTTTTCCGTATGATTGTACAATAAATAAGCATCAAGTCCCCTGCCACCTATAAATTTTTTACGCACTTCAAGCGGGATTGATTTTATTTCAATTTTACCTGTAGTTAAATCTACATATGCGATTTTTCTGTTTAAAGGCATATTATTTCCCCTCCTTTTTCGCTAATGCTTCTTCAGCTAATTTTCGATTTACATCCCATACAGGTCCTCGTATTCGTGGAAAATCAGGTTTAATCCAATGGACACGGAATTCCATGCTGCATTCCGGACATTTTACCTGCTTTTGTCCGTGTTGCGGATGCAATCTTCCCATGCAGCTTGGATTATGACATCTGAATTTGCCATAGGTTCGAGTCTTTCGTAAACTCTCAGCACCTGACAATTTTTTTTCATCTATTGCCATAATGACCTCCTTGCAATATCTGAAA
>MFGW01000232.1:117880-121122 GCA_001780385.1 Candidatus Fischerbacteria bacterium RBG_13_37_8
GAAAGGAAAAAATAAACCTGTTCCTGAAATACTGTTTCTCATAAAATTTTATATCATAAAAAACGCAATCTTGCAACAAAATTATCGGTAATTTATTTACTGAAGTTTATCAGTTTCTTTATTTGCCCATGGCGACATTTTACGAAAAATATTCGCATGATTAACCTTCCTGCACCTGGGACATAAATAAATATAATCATCGCTTATTGTCTTAAATATTTTATCCAGCTGCGGTTCAGGGACATATACATTATTGCATTTTTGACATCTTTTAAGTTCCACGGTTCTAATTTCCTGTTTTTTGAGTATTTGAAAGAACAGTGTAAAACTTAATTCATGGCGTAATTCTGCTGCATTTTCCGGACATGCCTTTATACAGGAACCGCATGCTATGCATTGATAATGAGCATAGATGAAATGTCTGTGTATTCTCCTGTCAAATGATTCAAGAGTCCCGGTGGGACAATTCAATTCACATGCAGCACATCCTGTACATTTTTTTATATCAAGGCGAGACCTGAGAAATAATACTGTCACCATGAGCATCATTATGCATCCCGTTAAAATATGAATGGCAAACATGTTTTTATTAAAAAACGATATAGAGTCTAAAGTACCTTGCGCTAAGAAATATCCACTCAAAAATGGCAGGAGGCATATGATGATAAAAAGGTAGTCGAAGAGAGAAGATTTGCGACGTATATCTGTAAAAATCATGCGCCTGAGAAGAAAAACAATGCCGAGTACTATAAAAAGGACTGTCATCCAATCTGCCAGCGAATCAGGAATGGACGGCCATGATAGCTCGAAACGTGATGAATTCCACCAGATGATATGTCCATATAATCCGGCTGGTACTATTATCATGCATAAATGAAATATATAGCGCAATATCGCATAGATTGGCTTTTTAATAAATGTTTTGTGAAACGGGAAAAGGAATCGCCCCATTGCATTGAAGATAAATATCCAGCCTGTACTTTTGAATTTCTCAGTTTTAAAAATTGAGAAGATAAAAAAGATAAACCTTATAAGAATCCCTATAATAAAAAGGGAAAAGACTATTAATAATAAGGGACTTTCAGTGAGAAATGATTCAAAATCCATGTTCCTTAACCTTAACCTTAACCTTGACCTATTTTCTTCTATTATTTCTTTCCATTGCCCGCACAAGATAAGTCAATATCTTATGATACGTCATGGGCAGACCATATGAAACACCTACTTCCGCAATTCTGCCATTCCATTCATCTATCTCTGTCGAGAGCCCTTTCTCAAGATCAAGCAGTATGGACGGTTTATGCTTGCCGCCCGCTTGTAAATAGGATATCGCTTTTTCTTTAAAGCCTTCTCCCATATCATATCCATCAGCTTTCGCTGCAGCTATTCCCTCATCAAGCAAAGTACTCATGATTTTATAGGTATCAGAATCCTCTACGCAATCAATCATTGTCTGCCCGGTAACAGCACATATCGTTCCCAGGGCAGCATTTAAAATTACCTTTCGCCATGCATAAAAACGGATAGTATTTGTTGTTTGCATTTGCATGCCGCCACTTGTTAATTTGTCAGCAAATGTACTGATCCACTCAGGCACATTTCCCTCTGAAATACCTAAATAATTGGGAGGCTGTGACCAGGCAAAATGTACTATCCCATCCGGACGAATTCCTCCTGCAATATTTATAACCAGCCGTGCACAGGAAAAATCCGGCATCTCTGACTTAATCCACCGCTCAGGATCAAGACCGTTTTGTGCTACTATGACAGGAACACTCCGGTCCAATATCGTAGGCAAATATTTTGCAATATTCCGAAGAGCCTGTGCCTTTGTGGATATTAATACCGCTGCTGCTTCTTTACATGGAATTTCTTCCATACTGTGATAAACTTGCAGGGGTGGTGTCTTAAGCTGATAAACACCTTCAGTCTCAATCCCATGTGATACAATCCGTTCATAAGGTAACTTATCAACAAGCATCAACTCAAAACCAGCCTGGTGACAAAATGCTGCAATCATCTGTCCAATAGGTCCGATTCCTATTATTACAATCGGTCCCTCTTTTGCTCTTATAATTTTTTCTGTCATTCTATTATCTCCTTTGGGGTCAAAGCCCGACATTGGACACTCTCACATTGTAGGCTTGGTTGGCGTTTCAAACTGATAATTGAAAAATTCATCAAAAAATAGAAAAAGCTGTTCAGATGGAGAGAAAAAAAGCTTTTTGTCATAGGAAATTATAGAGAAAATATTGGTCAATTTCAACTGACAGATTTATAGGAATGAGGTTAAGGAAAAGGTTAACCTCAACCTTCTTTTAATTCAATTGAAATAAAGTGAAGTTCCTGATAATATTTTAATATTTTATGATATTAAGTGGTTTTACATTTGCACGAAATGCAATAATATATGATTATCCATTAAAGGAATGCATCGAAACATTATTGGCACTGTGTGATGAAGTAATTATTGCAGTAGGAGATTCAGAGGATGAAACGATGACTGTTGTTTCATCCTATGCTAACGATAAATTACGTATTATTTCTACGCGGTGGGATTCTTCATTAGGGTATAAAGTGCTTAGTGAACAGACTAATTTAGGGTTGCAGCAATGTAAAGGAAAATGGGGAATTTATCTGCAGTGCGATGAACTGATTCATGAAAAATATTTCAAGGCAGTTAGAGAGGCTGTTGAAGAGGCTGATAAGAATGAAGCAATAGAAGGTTTACTATTCAATTATAAGCATTTTTATGGAAGTTACCGCTTATATAGTTGTGGCAGGAAATATTACCGTAATGAAATAAGGGCTATCAGACTCGGAATTGGTGTAGAATCATATAATGATGCGAAAGGTTTCCGCAGAAATGGCAGGAAGCTTATTGTCAAGCCGGTTTCTGCGGAAGTGTATCATTATGGATGGGCAAGAAATCCTGAAACAATGCAGCAGAAAACGCGTGATTTTCATAAATTATGGCATGGTACGGATGAAATAGCGAAGGTTGTATCACAGCAACCTGGCATTTATGATTTGTTCTGTAATTATTATTTAGAAGAATTTGCAGATGAACATCCGGTGGTAATGAAAGGCAGGGTAGAGCAGAGCATTTGGTCTGAAAAGAATTATGCTCTCTTTAAGGAAAGTAAATGTTATGCTGACAGGTGGTATAAAATCAGGAGATTAGCAGCTTTTCTTGAAAGTAAAACATGGTGGATCGGATACAATAAACCATACCGTTTACT
>MFGW01000232.1:121245-124360 GCA_001780385.1 Candidatus Fischerbacteria bacterium RBG_13_37_8
AAAGCATTGTAGAATTGCCATTGTTTGCGTTCAAGCAGTTCTTTTTCCAGTTCACTTTTCTTTTCCTTTAATTCAGTTTCATCATATGAATGTTTTTCGGTTATTTTAACAATTGCTACGCCAGTATCATATTCCAGGACATTGCTGATATCATTTACATTCATTGCAAATAGTGCAGATGTTATTTCATCATTTTGACCTATTACCGGGACAGGCTGGCTTTGTGCAAAAGAAGCAGGACTTTCAACATTAATGGAAAGGTCATCTGCTGCCTTTTTAAAATCTGTTTCAATCTCGAGATTTTTTTTCATAGCATTTAGTTTAGAACTTGCTTCAATTTTTGCTTTTGCTAATTTTGCTTTGGAGTCAGCTTCGGTTTTTACTTCAGAAAGAGGTTTAATTTCAGGAGGTTTAATTTCAGTACATTGCATTAATGAGAAATTATCCATGAAATCAATAGGCGTACTTATTTGATTTGCTGATAATTCAAATCCATTTTTCAATGCAGGAGGGGATAATTCGGCATGTGAGTCCTGCTGTGTAAGATAATCTGTTGTCTTAATTTCGTACTTATATTTTTTATTGATTTCGGAAAGATCGGCGATATTATTAGTTTTGATCCATTCAGAAATTGATGCAAGAGTGTTTTTTGCAAGTTCGGTTGCTTTAGGAGAAGCAAGTTTCTTTTTTATTTCATCCTGGACTGTGAATAAGCTCTTGACACCTGCTGGTTTTTTATCTTCAACCTTAATGATATGATAACCAAATAACGTTTTTACCGGCTCGCTGATTTCACCTGGATTCATTGAAAATGCGGTATCTTCAAATTCTTTTATCATTTGTCCGCGGGAGAAAAATCCAAGGTCTCCGCCATTTTTTGCCGAGGATGGATCTTCTGAAGACTGCTTTGCAAGAGAGGCAAAATCTTCGCCACCTTTTACCCTATTATAAAGAGCTTGAGCTTGCTTTCTAACCTCTTCTTCATCTTTATTAGCTGTTGTTAATAAAATATGTCTTGCCTTGACTTGTTCCGGTTCTTTAAATAAATTTTGATTGTCATTGTAGTATTTTTGAATATCCTGTTGCGGGATAGCGACATCCTTAATAAAATCATCAATTTTTAGTACAAGGTATTTAAATTTTCTTTTTTCTGGTGCTTTGAATTCATCACCATGTTTCTGATAATATTCTTCTATTTCTTTGTCAGATACAGTAATACTTGTTTGAAGTTCTGTCGTATTAAGATAAGCGACATCAATTTTCATTTTTACATATTTATCATAATATTCCTGTAGAATATCCTGTTCGGATAAAGTAACATGAGCGCTGGCATAAGCTTTCAATTTATTAGATAATATTTCAGTTTCAAGTGCATTTTCAAATTCGGCAGGAGTCATTTTAAAGTTATTGATAATGATTCTTTGGTACAAGTTTTTGTCAACAGGTTTTCCATTTTCATCAAAAAAGAAAGGGAAAGATCTAATTTTATCTTGAACTTCTTCCTGGGAGGCATAAAACCCGAGTTCTTCAGCAGCGAGTTTTTGTATTCGTTGTAAAATGAGCGAATCCACTGCTTGTTGGAGCAAAAAATTATTAGCGCTTTGGTCTCTATCAGGAATATTCATACTTTGTTTATAGCGCAGGAGGGCACCGAGAATTTCCTGTTTAAATATTTGTTCATCTCCGACAGAAATAGCCAGTTCCTGTTCTTGTTGGACTTGTTTTTGTCGACGTGAAATATCAGTGTATAAGAGGACGAAAGATATAATAACGCCCCACAATACCCAGAAGAATTTTTTCTTATGTTTTCTAATTATACCAAGCATGTAAGTGTTCCTTTTTATTAGAATATAGATTTTATTAATGAATGGGGTGGACGATGGGACTTGAACCCACGACCTTTAGGGCCACAACCTAACGCTCTGACCGGCCTGAGCTACGCCCACCATTCATGCCATATATTATGTGAATTAGCGGATTTTGTCAATAGTTAAACAGTGGACGAATGGGGAAACTTGAAAATTGAGAGCATTTCTATTATAATTACATTTATACTTTTTATTAAAACAGGAGGAACAAAAATGAATAAAGTAAAGAAAGCTACATTTCTATGTATAGCGGTGCTGGCAGTGCTTGCTGTTACATCGTTAATTAATGGGCAATGTCCCCACAAGAAATCGTCTTCATGTGCCATGATGATTGAAGGTGCAAGTGTTGATATTAATAAAATTGAAGGCGGAATTCGCATTAATATTACAGGAGATACTCCTGAAGTTGTTAAAGCAATTCAGGATGCTGCCGATGAGCATGCAAAAGCATTTGAAGAAGGCAAGAAACTTGAATGCACGAAATGCAAAGAGGGCAAGGAATGTCATTATGCATGTCCATGCAAAGTCGAAGGTGCTGTTATGAAAGTTACAAAGAATGAAAACGGAGTTGCTATTGATATAACTGCTGAAAAGGCGGAAGCAATTGCTGAAATACAAAAAAGAGCTGATGATATGTCCAAATCGAAAGAAGAGCCGGTTCAAAGATAATCCAGGCTTTTTTGTACTTGCTAAAGAATACGGTTATTTTATCGATGGCGGCTTCTATGCAAATGAGAGAATTGAGTGAGCATGGAAGCCGCCAGATTTATTTTATTATGTATAGAATTAGCCAAACCATGAGAGGTATCTTTTTATTTTATAAAGTAAGAAAATTCATGGAATTTTTACAAACTTTGAGCCTTTGTGTCTTTGTGTCTTTGTGTCTATTTTTTATTCTATTTTTGCATTATGTATCAATTGCCAGTGCATCAGAAGAAGAAGCATTACCTAATTTTAATAAAGTGACTGATATTTTATATAGAGGAGGAAGGCCTACTCATGATGGTATCAAAGAGCTTCATAAAATGAACATAAAGACGATTGTTAATCTTGATAGGGGAGCAATTCGAAAAGAGCCAGGTTTTATTAGAAAGGAGAAACAATGGACGCAGGAAGAAAGTCTTAATTTTTTTCATGTACCTATGCATCCATTTTTTCGACCTTCACTGGAGTCTATTAAACGTGCACTTTCTATTATTTTAAATCCTGCTTATCAACCAGTATTTGTTCATTGTGAGCGTGGAAGT
>MFGW01000232.1:124408-130956 GCA_001780385.1 Candidatus Fischerbacteria bacterium RBG_13_37_8
TGGTCACGGGAAGAAGCATTTAAGGAAATGTTGAAATTTGGGCATAGGTCAAGAATATTATTCTGGTGGAAATATAGGCTTTCTGCCATAGAGAAGGATTTGAAATTAATAAGTTACATGAATAGTTTACAATACAATGATCAATTGTTAGAAATAATAGATTTCTTGCTGTAGAGATGACTGCATAGATAACATATACACAGATTAAGAGCCTTTAATTGAGGAAAAGGTTGAAATTATTTTAAAGATTGATTACAATGTATTTATTAGAAATTGGAGGTTAACTTTGGTTTTGAATAAATTTGATAAGGATAAAGTTATAACTGAATACAAGACAGCAGATAATGATACTGGTTCTCCTGAAGTACAGATAGCACTGATTACCTTTAGAATTAATGCTCTCACTGAACATTTTAAAATGCACAAAAAGGATTATCATTCACGGCGAGGTTTATTAAAATTAGTAGGCCATAGGAGAAAATTATTGAATTATCTGCAAAAGAAAGATAAAACGAGATATATTAATTTAATTCAGCGGCTTGGAATAAGAAAATAGTTCTGCTGCTAAAAAGGAAGAACAAACAAATGTATGAAAGAATCGAGATTGATTTTGAAGGAAAACAAATAAAAGCAGAAATTAAAAAAATTGCTAAACAAAGTGATGGTTCTGCTTTGGTTCAAGTTGGGGATACGGTTATAGCAGCAATGGTTTGCTATAATAAGATACCCAGGGAAGAAGCGGATTTTTTACCACTTATTGTTGATTACAGGGAAAATACTTATGCTGCCGGAAAGTTTCCCGGTGGTTTTTTCAAAAGAGAAGGACGTCCCACTGAACATGAAATATTGAAGAGCAGGCTTATTGATAGAAGTTTGCGGCCATTATTCCCAAAGGCTTATTACCATGATACTCAGGTGATATGCTATGTTTATTCAGCAGATCCAAATTGTGATCCTGATATTGTGGCTTTAAATGCAGCAGCGCTGTCTTTATATTTTTCACCGATACCATTTGATGTACCATTAGCTGCGGTAAGGATTGGATTAGTTGATGGGAATTTTTTAATTAATCCAGGTTATGAGGATTTGAATAATAGTGATTTGAATTTAGTAATGGTAGGAACGCATGAGGGTATTGTTACGGTTGAAGCGCGAGGCAGAGAAGTACCTGAAGAAACTGTGGTTGCTGCACTTAAGCTGGGTTTTGAGAAGATTAAATTTTTATCTTTAGAATATTTGAAGTATTTTGAGAATGCGCCGGTTAAAAAAATAGAAGTACCGTCATTGAAGGTATCTGATGAAGTGTATGCAGATGTTAAAAACAGAATTAGTGACCGCTTAAGACAGGCTCTTTTTACTTCCGGCAAACTAGCTTCAAGAGATGCTCAGCATGCATTATACATGGAGATTCTTGATGAAATACCGGAAGATCAACAGGAAAAGAGGAAAGAGACTTCCCTAGCAATTCAAAAGATAAAGGATGAAATGGTTCGTGACATAATTGTGCAGGAAGGGATAAGAGCTGATGGAAGAGGTCATAAAGAGGTAAGAAATATTGAATGTCAGGTGAATCTGTTACCGAGAACACATGGCTCTGCATTATTTACGAGAGGAGAAACCCAGGCATTGGTAACGATAACACTTGGCACTGCTGAAGATGCTCAAATAATAGATGTTTTAGAAGGTGAATCATCAAAACGGTTTATGCTTCATTATAATTTTCCTCCTTTTTCAGTAAATGAAGTAAGTCCGTTAAGAGGTACTTCGCGACGTGAAATTGGTCATGGTGCTTTAGCGGAAAGAGCGTTATTGCCATTGATACCAGTTGAAGAAAAATTTCCGTATACCATACGAGTGGTATCAGATATACTTGAATCGAATGGTTCTTCCTCAATGGCTACGGTGTGTGGTGGTTCACTTGCACTCATGGATGCAGGTGTACCTATTCATACTGCTGTTGCAGGAATTGCAATGGGATTGATCACAAAAGATGATAAATATGTAATATTGACCGATATTGCCGGTGATGAAGATCATTCTGGAGATATGGATTTTAAAGTTGCGGGCACAGAGAAAGGAATAACTTCATTTCAAATGGATATTAAAATTAAAGGACTAACCATTGATATAATGGCAGAGGCAATGCAACAGGCAAACGAAGCGAGAATGAAAGTACTTGAAATGATGAATAAGACGATAGAAAAATCGCGGGATTCCATTTCTCCCTTTGCTCCGAAACTTGTTATTAAACAGATTCCTATTGAAAAAATAGCAGCTTTAATAGGACCTGGTGGTAAAATGGTGAAAAGCATTATTGAAAGAACAGGAGTTAAGATAGATATACAGGATAATGGAAAAGTAACTGTTGCTTCAAATGAAGAAGAATCGATCAGAAAAGCATGTGAAATAATCGATCAAATAGCTTTTGAAGCAGAGAGAGGAAAAACATATACAGGAAAAGTTACCAGGATAGAAAATTATGGAGCATTTGTGGAAATATCTCCAGGAACGGTTGGATTAATGCATATTTCTGAATTTGCGAATCATCGCATTAGAGATCTTCGCGATGAAATAAAAGAAGGAGATATTTTGACCGTTAAGGTCATTGGTCTGGAAGATAATAAAATTAGATTAAGTCATAAAGAATTTCATACCCCGAAAGATCAGAACCGGTCGAATGACAGACCGCGTCAAAGGCAGCCTGACAAGGAACGCTATTGAACTGGAGGGTTGGCCGAGCGGTTTAAGGCGGCGGTCTTGAAAACCGCTTCCCATTAGTAATGGGACGTGGGTTCGAATCCTACACCCTCCGCCATATTATTTCGTTAGAAAGGGACAAGAAATGAAAGTGTACCTTACTACAACTGCCCATTTCTGCGCCGGTCATAGATTATATGATCCATTATTATCAAATGAAAAAAATGCAGAAATCTTTGGAAAATGCAGTAATCCATCCGGTCATGGTCATAACTATAAATTATTTGTTACCGTGTGCGGTTTGCCAGATCCTGCAACTGGTATGATTATTGATCTTACAGAGTTAAAGAATACAATAGAAGAAAAATTAATCAAGCTTGTTGATCATAAGAATCTCAATACGGATGTTTCATTTTTAAAAGGCATTAATCCAACCGCTGAAAATCTTGTAGTAAAATTTTGGGAAATTTTACATGAGGCACTGCCAGAAATTCTCTATGAGCTTACATTGTATGAAACTGATAAACAATGGGTTTCTTTCAAGGGGATGAAACGTTTATAATGCATTTTTTTGAATGGCTGCCTGTGGCAATTTTCTACTATATCCTTCCTGTGCTTATTGTTATTAAATGGCTTCAATTTATCCGCTTGTCCAGCATTGCTAAAAACTACAGCATCCCATTACTTTCTTCCCAGACAGTATTTCAAGAAACAGTATCTTTTATTGTGCCTGCAAGAAATGAAGAATTCACCATAGAAAAATGTTTAAGAAGTATTATGCAGTCTGGTTATCCTGTAAATCAAATTATTGTTGTGGATGACCAATCAATAGATAAAACTTCAGAAATCGTAAAATCTCTTCAAAAAGAAGATGTTCGAATAGAGCTGGTTACTGTAGAAAACCTTCCTGGAGGCTGGACAGGCAAAAATTATGCTCAATTTATTGGAGCCCTCAAAAGTAAAAGTGAATGGCTGATTTTTATTGATTCTGATGTTGTGATTAGCCTGAATGCGGTGAATACTATTCTGGTTTTCACTCATGAAAAAGGTATAGACTTTTTATCGATTTCTCCCTTTCAAATTTGTGAAAAATATTATGAGAAGCTTTTGCAACCAGAAATTTTTAATTTGCTTAACTATCTTTATCCTTTCAATAAAATAAATACTGCTCATTCTAAATCTATTGCTGCAAATGGTTCCTTTATGATTATAAAAAGAAGGCATTACTTTGACAGTGGAGGTCATGAATCAGTTAAACAATCTATATTAGAAGATGTAGCCTTTGCAAAGAAAGTGCATGAAAAAGGGTACAGGGTTTCATTGGTTCATGGAGAACCTATAGTTGCAAGCCGGATGTATAGAAGTTTTTTACAGCTATGGAGAGGATGGTCTAAGAATCTCTATTTAATTATAAAAGAAAGCAAGAAAAATTTCTTAAATATTTTATTGCAATATGTTTTTATGTACCTGTACCCCTTAATATATTATATTATTTTCAGAAAACTCTATATATCACTGTTGTATTATGTCATTTTTGCTGTTTTACAATGTATCATGCGAATAAAAAATAAGCATTATTTTCACTATCATATTTTTTATCCTTTTTATGGTTTTATTATAATTGTACTTATGATAAATTCATATATCCAACTATCAATTTTTAAGAGGGCACAATGGAAACAAAGAATTTATTATTCAGTCAAGAATTAGAGCTTACCATAGAAACATATTTCAGTGCAGCGCATAGTTATCACAGGGAAGAGCTGGATGAAGAGGAAAACAGGAAATTATTTGGTGAGTATTATTCTATTTATCCACATGGGCATAATTATAAACTAATAGTATCTGTGAGAGGTACAGTCAATCCGAAGGATGGCATGATTATAAATTTTCATCATCTTGAAGAAAAAATTAATGCATTTATAATGAGGGAATTACACTATACTTATCTTAATTTACAGGTAGAATATTTTAGGTATCATACACCGACAACGGAGCATATCTGTTTATATCTTTGGGGTCGGATCGGGGAGATTCTTTTGCCGTTAATACTGTATAAAATTAGGCTTTACGAAGATGAAACATTGTATGTGGAGTGCAAATATGATGATGAAGAGGAGAATGAGAAAAGAGAGGGGAGTGGTGGATTTTTATTATTAACAAGTGTATGATATAGAATGAGTTAATAATGGAGGAAGAATGGAAATAGAAGCTTTTGAAATAAAACATAAATTAGAAGATGACAATAGCAGTTATTGTTTTTACACTGAGGGTTTAAGCATCCGGGAAATGCCGGAATTGGAATTACGAAATATTCCGCCTGAATTTATGATAAGGGCAAAGAATATAATTATGAGTGTAGCTGAACATATGCTCAGTCAATCATATGATAAGGAAAAGCATGTTCTTGAGATTCGAGATATGATGCATAAACATAGTTTTCCTCTATCACTAGTAGAATTGCCGCTAGGCAGTTCATTATTTGGAGGAGCTTGCATCAGGATAGTAGATTATTATGAAGAAGAAGAGCAAGTTCCGCAGAGCATAGATAAGGTAATATTACAAACTTTATTGCTGGATGGCATCAATTTATTAAACAATGAAAGTTATAAAGAAGCATTGGAATTATTTGAAAAATGTAATAAATTGGCCCCTAAGTTTTCAACAGCCTATAAATTCAAGGGAGAAGTTGATTTATATCTCAATGATACAACAGGAGCCATTGAGGATTTTACGAAAGCAATTGAAATGGGAGATGATGATTCGACAATATATTATAACAGGGCAATAGCTTATGGCATGGCAAATGATTATGAAAATTCAATAAAGGATATAAATCGTTATATAGAATTATGTCCTGATGAACCAATTGGGTATGAGCAAAGGATCGTTATATATGATAAATTTGGCAAACAAGAAGAAGCCAAGAACGATAGAAAATTTTTACAGGTGTTAAAGCAAAAATTGCAGTATTAAAGCGTTTCAAAATTTCTTCATCGTATTACTATAAAGGGTAAAATAATAAATTTTGCAAATTATTTTATTTTATTAAAACAAAATTATCTTTCAATACGTCATATACTATACGAGTTGAATTAAAAAGAAGTCATTGCTGTTTTTACATAGAGGAGCTTGCCGGTGACAACGAACATGGTTTCGTTGTTCCGGCAAGCTTTCCGTTTTTATTGGGAAATATTTTATAGTGCTGCCGCTATCGACAAGAGCGCATTCACTATATTATTATAATGAATTCAATTAAAAACTGCAATTGAAATTAAGAAGGCAACCTGATATAATAGGATTGATTTGAATAAATGAGGCTGGTTCTCAACAATGAATCAGCAAGAAATGTTACTGATGAATCTCAAAATAATTAAGAAAAACAATTATTCGAAAAAGAATTAGGAGGTTACCATTATGGTACAAGCATATGTGTTTATTAATGCCGCATCCAGCAAAGCAAACTCAATTTTTAAAGCATTAAAAGATAATCCCAAGGTTAAGTATGCACATGTAGTGACCGGTCTTCATGACCTGATTGTTTTTGTGGAAGCGGAGGATGTGAACAAGCTGGTAAGAGTAATAACTGAAGAAATACAGGCAGTAGATGGCATAACTAAAACTGTTACGTGCTTAGCAGTTGCAATGGATTAAGCAAGAAATATACTTGTATATCCGGGGATAGTTAATGGTGACTATTAAATGCAGGAGAGATAGGCAATAAGCTCTTTTCTCAACAGATCAAGTGCTGCCTGGGTAGATGAAAATTTAACTTTTAATCGGTCTCCCATAAAAGAAAAGTGATGAGGTGAGATCTTATCTTTAAAGCTAAGGGCGATATAAACAGTCCC
>MFGW01000232.1:131014-132772 GCA_001780385.1 Candidatus Fischerbacteria bacterium RBG_13_37_8
ATATCGGCTCTTGATATTGTCTTAATGCCTTGTGCCATTGCTATTGCTACTTCTTGAGATACTGCACCGTATTTTTCTAATATATTTAAAGGTACTTTAAGTAATTCATGTTTAGCTTCATTACTATAACTAATAATTCCTCTTTCAAAATAATCTGAACTGCCGGAAATATTAGTAATTCTATCCCCCAACAATCCACCCGTGCACGACTCTGCGATTGCTAATTTTAAATGTGCTCTTTTTAGCAAATCGCCTACCGCCTTTTCAAGTGATATTTCTTCTTCTGCAAAGATTGAATTTCCCAATAACAATTTAATTTCTTGAGAAATAGTTCTTTTATAATCATTAACTTGAGATAAATCTTGAGAGGGAAGCATCATGTAAATATTCACCTGCAATGGAGAAGCAAGAAGCGTAACGCATATATCGGGGAATTTTTTATAAAAGGGGAGCAGTTTTTCTTCTACCTGAGATTCAGGCAAACCTGCTGTAGCAAAAAATATTTTCTGCTTTGGTGGTACTGAAATCTGTTTTTGCAATTCTGGCAAAACAGAATGTTCAAACATTGGTTTTAATTCATCGGGGGGGCCCGGCAGCATTATTATTATTTTATTTTCTTCGCATATCCATATACCTGGAGCAGTTCCTGCCTTATTGAGGAAATATTTTGCTCCTTCAGGAATAAATGCTTGAGCTTTTGCAGTTTCGGATATTACTCTTTTTCTTTCTTCATATCGTTTTGCAATGTCTTGCCATATCTGCTTGGCAAAAATCAATTGTTTATTCAATGCTTCGCACACAGCTGATCTTGTAATATCATCTTGAGTAGGACCAAGGCCGCCAATGGTGATAATGAGATCAGCATAGGGCAGTGCTTGCCGGATACATCTTTTAATTATTTCTTTATCATCAGGAATAATATGCCTTGCAGTAATACTACAGCCAAGCGTTTCAAGTTTTTCTGAAAGCCAAAGTGAATTTGTATCGATTTTATTATAAGATAGCAGTTCCGTACCTATGGAAAAAATTTCACCTTTCATCATGTTATTTTATTACTTTCTTTTATTATTTTTTCATACTATGAACTGCATCCATGATCATTTTTTGTATTTCTTCGAGTCTTTGTTGCGAGAATGCTTCAAATCTGAGCACGAGGGCAGGCTGAGTATTAGAAGCTCGTACAAGTCCCCAGCCATCATCAAATTCTACTCTGACACCATCAACAGTAATAGTTTTATATTGTTTGCTAAAATAGTCTTGCAATTTTTTTATCACATCGAATTTTATTTCATCAGGGCAATCCACTCTAATTTCCGGGGTCGAGAAAGTAACAGGAAGATCAGACAGCAATGATGATACAGGCTTATTCGTTGCGGATAAAATTCTTAATATTCTGCAGGAAGCATAGATAGCATCATCAAATCCGAAATATTCATCAGCAAAAAATACATGACCGGACATTTCACCGGCTAACCTAGCTTGAGTTTCTTTCATTTTTCCTTTTATAAGTGAATGTCCTGCTTTCCACATAATAGGAATTCCTTTATGATTGATAATATCTTTTTCAAGCAAAAGCGAGCATTTCACTTCATAAATTATTTTTGAGCCTGGTTTTCGTGAAAGGAGATCTCGTGCAAAGATAAGAAGTAGTTTATCACCCCAGATAATAGTTCCATTTTCATCAACAATTCCTATTCTATCAGCATCTCCATCATAACCAATACCAATATCAGCTTTTGTTTCTTTGACGCGTTGAAT
>MFGW01000232.1:132935-133077 GCA_001780385.1 Candidatus Fischerbacteria bacterium RBG_13_37_8
ATATGGGAAGCTTCGAGGTGCAAATGTGAAAGAACATGCTTTTTGTAATCAGCTATAATAGTAGAATAAGAAGTTATTGTGCCATGACCGGAATTTAGATCACCGCTTTTGATGATTTCGTACACATCCTGAATTTCCTTTC
>MFGW01000232.1:133304-139682 GCA_001780385.1 Candidatus Fischerbacteria bacterium RBG_13_37_8
ATTAAGATAATCTGTCTTTTGCTTGAAGGCTATGAGTTTTTCAATATCATAAACGGGCTGTGTTTGAATGAATCGGGCTCCTTCTGTGACTTTTTCTGCTATTCTTTCTATATCACCATCTACATTTTTTGAAGAAGGATTTCCCGCTATTCCAATAATAAAATTAGTTCTTGAATCAATTGGGGCACCAGAAAAATTATAACCTTTATTTAGACTGTTTATAATTTTCACAAGTCCTAGCGAATCTACATCAAATACTGATGTTGCTTTTGGAAAATCTCCTATGGTCGCAGGATCACCTCTCAACGCAAGTATTACATTAATGCCTAATGCAGCAGCACCAAGCAATTCTGATTGAATGCCAAGTATATTTCTATCACGACAGGTAAAATGCAAAATAGGTTCTAATCCTATCCTCTCTTTTACTAAGTAGGACATAACAATAGAAGACATTCTCACCCGTGCCATTGGATTATCGGCAATATTTACTAAATCTAATCCCTGTCTTTTGAAACGCATTGATTCGTCGAGCAGTTTTGCATAATCCCAGCCCTTTGGTGGATCAATTTCCACTGTGAGAATAAAATCTTTTTTCATATATTCTTTAAGACTGCATGCTTTATATTCTATCTCGAGGGGAGCCGTTTCTTTTTTTTCTGGCTCAAGAATACTTACCGGGCTTGTTATTGTTCTCTTTGGTTTTTTCTTTAGGATGACTTCTGCCATGGTTTGTATATGCTCAGGTCCTGAACCGCAACAAGCTCCTACTATATTTGCGCCTAATTCAGCATATAATTTTGCATAGCGTTTCAAGTAATCAGGACTTGAATAATAAACGGGTTTACCTTTTTCAATGGCAGGGTAGCCCGCATTTGGTTGTACTGATATATAATAAGGCAATTTATTTATAAGAGCCTGCAGAACATCGTATGTTTCGCGAGGACCCAGTGAACAGTTTATCCCAACAACATCAGCTCCATCGAATGCAACAGTGCGTAATGATGCCTCTGCATCATCTCCAAATTTAGTCTTGACGTCAGCCATTATGGTTAATTGACATATTACCGGAATAGAAGCTATTGATTTAGCCGCTTTTACTGCTTCCCTCGCTTCTATAAGGCTTGATATTGTTTCAATTATTATAATGTCAACACCAGCTTCTATTAAATAGCTTATTTGTTCCTGGTATGTTTGGCTTACCTCCTGTAAACTTAGTGGTCCATAAGGTTTAATTAATGCTCCTAAAGGTCCTACTGACCCGGCTACATATACGTCGCTTCTGCGAGCTGCATCTTTAGCTAAACGTACTCCTTCCTGGTTTATTTTCTTAACTTTCTTCTCAAGATTATATTTTCTTAATTGCACATGATTTGCTGCAAAAGTATTCGTTTCTATTATTTGCGCACCAGCTCGAATATAATCTTCATGAATTGATAATACTAGTGATGGATTTAGCAAATTTTGCTCTTCTTTGCAATAATGAACAGGAACACCTCGTACGATAAGCTGTGTCCCCATGGCACCATCGCATAATAATAGTTCGTTCTTAAGTTGTTCTAGAAAATCTTTCATCTGAATCGTTATGATATTACCTTAAATTATGTGATTTTGCAATGTAATGTAAGCAGGTAATCGATTTTCTCAAAAAACTAGATAAAAATAAAAAGGTTAACCTTAACCTCTCTCTTGTTTAATCAGGATAATAAAAATTATGTTCCTTGTACCATTCCTTGTTTATTTTTGAGAGATATTTTACTCCGGTATCTGGCAGCAGCACTACTGTAACAGATTCTAAAGGCAGGGAGGGGGCTACTTTGAGAACCGCTGCTATTGCAGCTCCAGAGGAACTTCCGGTGAGAATCGCCTCTTCCCGAACTAATCTAATTGTCATCTCGTATGCTTCCTTGTCTGTAATTTGAATTATAGAGTCTATATAGGCAAAATCAATGGTGCCTGGAATCATGTCTTCCCCAATGCCATCTATCAAATATGGTTTAGGTTCCGGTAATTTATGCGTATAAAAATAATCAGTATATACGGAACCAACGGTATCTACTCCGATAATTTTAATAGTGCTATTCTGTTCTTTAAGATATTTTGCTACACCATAAATAGTACCGCCTGTGCCAATGCCACAAACAAAATGTGTCAGTTTGTGCTCAGTTTGTTCCCATATTTCAGGCCCCGTTGTTGTATAATGAGCAAGAGGATTCATGGGATTTTGATATTGCTGTGGCATATAAGAATTGGGTATTTCTTTCGATAATCTTTCAGCCGTTTTATAATAAGATTGTTCATCATCCGGAGGCACATTAGTTGGGCAAACAATGCATTTTGCACCGTATGCCTCCAATAAGCGTATTTTTTCTTGAGGAGCTTTATCAAGGAGCACACAGATAAGTTTGTATCCTTTTAAAATACAGGCAAGTGCAAGACCGACACCGGTATTTCCGGATGTGGGTTCTATTATAGTAGCTCCAGGTTTAATTTTACCTTCTTTTTCTGCTTGCTCTAGCATGAAAATCCCTATTCTATCTTTTACGGAACCTCCCGGATTAAAGGATTCAAGTTTTACCAGAATGATATGTTTAGTCGAAGTAACTTTGTTTAATTTAACCAGCGGTGTTTTTCCAATAAGTTCTAGCATATTTTTCGCATAACGCATATTTCAAATTCTCCTATTAAAATGAATTAAGGGGTCAAGGATTCGAGGATTCAAGTGTTGGCGAACAAAGCATTCGCCAGTTCCCTGTATCCATTGTTCAGGATGTACTGTAGGAACAAGCCTTGTGTTCATCCCTATTATTTTATATGTATAGTATTAGTATGCAAAAGCGATTCCTTTTTACTATAATGAAATTGAAGAATTTTCACAATACATTGATTAGAAGACAAAAATCCGAGTATAATTGTCTTTACTTTCTCGAAAGGAATAAGATAAGTGAAGCATTTTATCATAGGAACTGCCGGACATATAGACCATGGAAAATCTGCGCTGGTAAATGCGATAACTGGAATTAATCCAGACAGGCTCAAAGAAGAGAGGGAACGTGGAATTACCATAGATATTGGCTTTGCTCATTTTTGCATTGATGAAAATACCATGGTTTCGTTTATTGATGTTCCGGGTCATGAAAAATTTATCCGCAATATGATTGCGGGCGCTGTTGGGATTGATGCTGTAATACTGGTTATTGCAGCGAATGAATCTGTTAAACCGCAAACCGTTGAACATCTTCAGATTTGCGAACTTTTAGGGATAAAAAAAGGATTTATTGTTTTAACAAAAATTGACCTTGTAGATGATGATATTGTTGCCCTAGTTACCTTAGAAGCAAAAGAATTTTTAAAAGGTACTTTTTTGGAAAAAAGTCCAATCATTCCAGTAAGTTCAACAAATAACAAGGGTATAGAAGAAGTGAAAAAACACATAGTTTTGCTTAAGGAAGAATTAGAACATAAACCTTATGATAAAATATTACGAATGCCAATTGACCGTTCATTTTTAATGAAAGGATATGGGATTGTAGTAACGGGCACTATTTTTGAAGGGGTTGTCCATAAAAATCAAGATGTTGAAATATTGCCATCACATCTTAAAGCAAGGATAAAAAAAATTCAGATTCATAACCAGGAATGTGATATGGCAGAAGCAGGCAACAGAGCAGCTCTCAATCTTGCCGGCATCGAAAAAAATCAATTGAAACGCGGTGATGTCCTTGTACAGCCTGATAGTTTTCATGTATCCAACTTGATTGAGGCAAAACTATATCTTTTTAAAAATATCATGAATAATAAGGAAAGATATAAAAAATTGAGATTCTATCATGGTACGTCAGAAAATGCTTGTATAATAAATTATATACCTGCAGATAGTTCAAATACCCTCTATGCTCAATTAGAAATTGAATCACCTAATTTATTTTTAGTAGATGACAGGTTTATATTAAGAACTTTTTCACCAATGAGAACTATTGGTGGCGGCATAATACTTGACATATCGAAAAAGAAATATAGAAAAAAGGATCATCTCTGGCTCGTGAAAAAGTTAGATGAAAATGCTCAATCATTGCTATGGGATAAGGTATATTTCTGGATCAAACATTCAAGGTATGATGGAATAACACTCGCTTCCTTGGTAAGCAAAACTGGATTTAAAGAAGAGACAATAATGAAAAAAATTGAGTTTCTGCATAATATAAAGCTCATACCTTCACGCGATAATCTCTTTATTTATGAAAAAGAATACACAGCATTAAAAACTGTTATCATGAACACAATAAAAAAATTTCAATTGAAGAATCCATTTGAAAAGGGAATTCAAAAATCACGATTAAAAACAGAATTCTATTATCAATTGAATAATGAAATATTTTCCAATATTATTTCAGATTTGTTGACAGAAAAGCAGCTTCAATCTTCGGAGGATTATTTACGATTAAATGAATTAAGTCTTACACTTTCAGAAGATGAAAATACAATAATTGAAACTATTGTGCAATCCTATAAGGGAGCACTGTTTTCACCACCATTTTGGGATGATGTCAAATCAAAAATTGCGAATAAAGCATTGGCAGAAAAAATATTTTATTACCTGATCAACAAAAAGGAAATTATAAAAGTTAATGATGAATTTTATTTTCACAGAGATGCTATAGAGAATATTGCAGCTGGACTGCTTTCATTTTGCAGGGAACAAGGAGAAATGGAAGTAAGTGATTTTAAAGCGCTTTTTAATACAAGCAGAAAGTATGCTATCCCTCTTTTAGAATATTTTGATAAAATTGGGTATACTATACGAATTGGCAATAAACGAAAATTGAAGAGTGAATAAATGAGAATTGAAGAAAAAGAAAGCAAGATAATTTTAATTATTCTCGGATTATTCTTGTGCATTACAGTTTTAACTTTGCGCCTGCCTCATTTAAAGTACAGGGGTTTTCTCAGTGACGAAGCAACATATTTAGCCATTGCACAGAGTTTAGTTTATGATCATGATATTTACTATGAGCAAAAAGATTTGATAAGGATTGTAGAAAAATACTCGAGCGGGCCGCAGGGAATTTTTTTAAAAAGGAGTCCTGCAAGCGATAAGCTATCTTATGCAAAGTCGATTATATATCCTCTCGCTGCAACGCCTTTTTATGCAATATTGGAAGAAAGAGGATTGCTGCTATTTAATATAGCATATGCTTTTATTACCCTTTATTTTGGAATAATATGGTGTTCAAAATTATTGCGTAATACTGCTTTAGCGACCATAGTAACTTTAGTTTTCTTTTTCTGTACGGTGTGCACGTCCTATTTATTTTGGATGACGCCAGAAATTTTCAATTTTTCAAGTATTTTTCTTGGTTTTATTATATGGTCATATAAATACATTGATGAGGGGGGCTTGAAAGAAAACAACAGCACTGTGCAAAGATTTATGCTGAGTAACTATAGTAATTATGTTGCAGCATTGCTTTTTGCATTAGCTACCTGTTCAAAGCCTCCGAATGCTATTTTAACCATTCCTTTAGGTATCATGCTTCTTAAAGATAAAAAGTGGAAAGAAGTATTTCTCTCAGCGATAGCATTTCTGCTTGTTGTGGTTATATTTTTTAGTTGCTATTATGTACTGACAGGAGATTGGAATTTCATGGGAGGGGAGAGAAAAACTTTTTATGGACAGATGCCATTAGATAATCCTTCTGTTACTTTTGATAATTCAGGTGTATCTCATTCAGCAAAGAATTATTGGGAGGAATATGAGATAAATGCCAATATATTTTCACACAATTTATTCTATTTTTTCTTGGGAAGGTTTTCCGGTATTTTTCTTTATTTTCCATGTACGTTGATTCTATTGTTTTCTTTTTGCTGGAACAAGAAATCTTTGATTTCATTAATTGCATTTATCATGATAGCTGTTGAAATATTGGGATATATAATATTGATTCCTCATAATTATTTTGGAGGTGGGGGCACGCTGGGCAATCGCTATTTTATGAACATATATCCTTTATTCTTTCTATTGATAGTACCTGCTATTTCATTCAGGAAAGTACTTGTCACGGTGCTTTATTCTGCATTTTTTATAGGGCAGATGCTGATCAATGTGTTCTATTTCTCTTTTTATCCCTTTGCGCATTCGAAATATTTTCCTTATACTTTATTTCCTCCGGAAATGACAATGGTGGAAAATTTACCAACGAATGTTAATCCGCATGCGTTTCGCATTCCTTTCGGCAATCCACCGGACTATTATATTTATTTCCTTAATGATAATTTTTATGTACCAGAAAATGGTGGATTCTGGGTGCCGGGAGAGAAAGAATCAGAAATTATTATTGAAACTCATCGACAGCATAAAAAAATCATATTTCAATTGGAAAA
>MFGW01000232.1:139692-143598 GCA_001780385.1 Candidatus Fischerbacteria bacterium RBG_13_37_8
AACAATAATAAAATAATTATTCGTGTCAGCAAGCAAAAGGGTAAAGCAGAGTTAGTATCAGGGGCAAAAAAGGACATTGAATATGATGCGAATATAGGATATTTTCACGCAAGGAATAAATGGTTTTACAGAGTGAAGATATTTTCTAAAAGAGGATATATTCCTTCATTTTGGCAAGAAAATTTTAGAGATAGGCGATATCTTGGATGCTTTGTTAAAATAAAATTTCAATAGAAACATAAAACATGTATATAAGTGAATGTACCTATCTTCATAATGCGCATCCCTCTTCAAAAATATTTTCCCTTTTAGGATTATTTTTCATTGTTCTTATCAGCCAGAATTTTTATATTATTAGTAGTGTGCTTGTATTATTGGCAGGTATTGGAATAAGTGCCAAATTATGGAGTAATTTAAAAAAATCATTACTTTTCAGTGCTGTCATCATAATTTTTTCATCAGTAATGTGGATATTTTTTTATCCAAGGTCGAATGTCATAAAAGAAGCGTTTATCTATGGATTTGTAATGGGTTTGCGGTTGGTCCTTGTATTTATTGCTGGAGTTATTTTTTTATCAACAACTCGTATTGAAGAATTTATCTATGGATTAAGAAGATATCACTTGCCTTATAAATTATGTTTTGCGATATCGCTAGCTTTTCGTTTAATACCCCTGATTTATGAAACTGCACAAATAGTTATTGATTCGCAACGAATAAAGGGTATAGATTTAAAGCAAGGCACGTTTAAAGAGAGAATCTATAAGTATGGTCCTTTATTAACACCGATCATATCGTATATATTGCGAGAAGCAAATTATATTACCCTGGCAGTTGAATCGAGAGGATTTAGTTATTCAGTAAAAAAAACAGATTTTCTTTCCTTTAAAGTAACCTATATTGATGGACTTATTTATCTCTTTCCCGCTGTTATTATTATCGTGGTGCTCTTTTGGTGAGAATAAAAATAAATACTTAATTATCCTTAACATATAACAGTTTATGGCAGCTTTCGCACATAAGAAGATCCTCCATTCTTTTTAAATCTTCCCAGAGTTGTGGACGCAATCTTACATTACAAGAGAGACATATTTCATCCCGGACCTCTGCCATGGCTGAACCATTTCTAAATCGTGCAATATTTAAATAACGTTGGAGAAGAGGAACTGGTAAAAGATCTTTTGTTTCTTTTCGCTGTTGTTTTTTTTGAGCCAGCGTATATTCGATATGTTCCTTTTCTTTTAATAGTTCATTTTTTTGAGCCTGGATTATTTCTTTTTCATGGTCAAATTGTGCTTGAATTTCATTTATTTCTCCCTGCAAATTTTCTATTATTTCCATTTTTTCAATTATTTCATCTTCGACTGCCCTAATAGCATTATCTTGTATATTAATTTCCTGGAGGAGCGCCGTATATTCTTTATTTGTTTTTATAGATTTGATTTGTTCTTTATATTTATTTTTTTTGTCGTTAAGAATATCAATTTCTATTTCAAGTTTTCTTCTTGTTTCCTGGACCTTTTCAATAAGATTCTTTTTACTGTTAATTTCTTCAATAAATTTTTGAACGGAGGCATCGAGATTATTGATTTCACGGGGAAGGATTCTTAATTTATCGTTTAATATACTAATTTCCTGATCGAGTTCATGTAAATGAATAAGATTCAAAATATCATTCTTCATGGGTTGATAAATAAAGAAGGCTAATAATTTTATAAAAAAGTATCATTTCCCTTAACTCTGTTTTAGCAAGGAGTTATTTTGGTGGGCCCGCCCGGGATTGAACCAGGAACCTACCGGTTATGAGCCGGTAGCTCTGCCAATTGAGCTACGGGCCCCCTGCCATTAAAGAAACATATTATACTACATCTTATAAGATAAATTCAAATGGGTTGATATGAAAGTCAGTTTTCTCCAGATTAACTAAAGAGAGATTACGGTTAAGACTGTCTATGCAGTTACTTTTTTCTCAGTCTTAACTTTCTTGATTTTGTAAGATAGTATATAGCAATTTGAATAATTAGGTATGGCGAAACTGCAAAAAGCTAATTTTCACAGATTTAACTTTCGCCAAAACTGCTCTGGAGGCGAATCTTGATAAATGGTTTTTGACAAAAAACGGCTTTTTGCAGTTTCGCCAGGTATACAAAGATAGAAAATAAAAAGACGGCAAGAAAGTTATTTTAAAAACACTTTCAACTTCCTGCTTCTCGTGGGATGACGCAATTTTCTTAATGCTTTTGCTTCTATTTGTCTTATTCTTTCTCTTGTAACTGAAAAACTTTGTCCAACTTCTTCCAATGTTTTTTCTGCACCATCACCAATACCAAATCTCATTTTCAGAACCATTTCTTCACGCGGTGATAATGTTTTTAAGGCACAGTCGGTTTGTTTATGAAGAGAAATTTTTACTACTGCATCATCAGGAGCAAGGGAGTATTTATCTTCAATAAAATCACCAAGATGACTATCTTCTTCTTCTCCAATAGGAGTTTCTAATGAAATCGGTTCCTGTGCAATCTTTAATATTTTCCTTACTTTATTTACAGGCATAGCCATTGCATTTGCAATTTCATCAGTAGAAGGTTCCCTGCCATTTTTTTGCACTAAACCACGTGTCACTCTAACAAGCTTATTAATCGTTTCGATCATGTGCACTGGTATTCTAATAGTTCTTGCCTGGTCAGCTATTGCTCTTGTGATAGACTGACGAATCCACCATGTTGCATAGGTAGAAAATTTATATCCTCTCCTGTACTCAAATTTATCGACAGCTTTCATTAGACCAATGTTTCCTTCTTGAATGAGATCCAGAAAATGCAAACCCCTGTTCATGTATTTTTTAGCAATACTTACGACTAGTCTTAGGTTGGCCTCAATAAGCTGTTTTTTAGCAAGATCAACTTCATTTTCCTCTCGTATTATTATTGCTAATATCTTATTCAAGTCTGATTGGTTCATTCCTACTTCTTTTTCAATCTTTTGCAATTTTATTTTGCTGTTTTTATATTCTGTCTTAAAATGTATCAGTAATTTCTTATTCTTGCACCGCTTTATGGAATCTTTATAATTGCTGATATCTCGAGCTAAGTGCTCCATTCTTCTTACAAATTCTTCGGTATTAGCTACTATCTTTCTTTTAACATCGCATTTTAAATTTAAATCCTGTATCAGACGTGCAATTTTTACCCGTGCCTTGATAAGTTTCAACTGTGATTTAGTAATTTTATCTTTTTTAATAGATTTTGCGCGCTCTATTTGTTTTTGGAGGATTATAACCTGCTGGCTAATTTTTTCTATGGCATCAATTGTTTCTACAACCTGGTTATATTTTCCTTCTATTATTTTAGAGATGTCTCCTTCTTCGTCTATATCAATTATATTCAAGAGGTATTTCTGATTTTTTTTAATTTTTTTCCCAATAAGGACTAATTCTTTAATAGCCAGGGGAGTGCTGGAGATGGCTTTTAATAGTTTTTGCTGGTGTCTTTCAATTCTTCTTGCTATTTCGATTTCGCCTTCTCTTGTCAACAGGGGAACGATACCCATTTCTCTGAGATACATTCGGATAGAATCGGTTACGGAAGCGACTTCTTCCTCAGGACTGACAGTTTCTTCCTGGTATTTTTGAATGCTTATTTGATTTTTGAGCGCTTCATATTCTTCGTCATTATCAACTACTTCTATTCCAAGGGTATCGAACATGGTAAATAAATCATCTATATCATCTGAAGATGATACAATTTCAGAAGGGATGTGTTCATTCACTTCATCATAGAGAAGATATCCTTTTCTTTTGCCAATCTTAACAAGTTCTTTTAATTCATCAAGCTTTGCTTCCAGCACAAATAAATCCTCCTAAATAAAGTATAGTCTGCGCTTTTTTTGCCTGGCTGCTACTTTTTC
>MFGW01000232.1:143639-146430 GCA_001780385.1 Candidatus Fischerbacteria bacterium RBG_13_37_8
TATAGTTTTTTTTTAAAAGAATGCAAGTATGAAGGCAAAGTTTATTTTGGGGGTATGATGAGAGAGAAGGTGGGTCAATATTATTGGAATGCTTTTAGCATTGCTGATTCTTCATCTTCGCCTATGCGTAGCAAAGCGAGAAAATACCGGAATGATAACATGTCATTGTTTTTTAACAGTTCTGTAATTCTTCGAAGCGACAGGGCATAAAGCAACGATTGATCCGAAGTATCAGTTGAGGCCATGCCTTCAAGTTCTTTTATTGAAAGTGAAGCGGGTAAATGTACCTGGTGATACGTTCTTTTACTGCTTTTACTTAAATATTGTGCTAAACCTTCCTGAAACCAGAGAGGAGCTCTTTCAAAGGATAATTGATTAATATAGGCATGAGTAAGTTCATGCCTAATAACATAAGAAAAATCAGGTTGTTCGACTAAATAAATGAAATCTTTTGTAAAACCTTTTGCCCATTCGGGTGCGCCGGTTAAAGAAACAAATACATCTTTCGGATATATGATTACCACTATTTTTTTATAGGGGAAAAAGGCAAAGAAATTATTTAATTTTGCCGGAAATTGCTGAATAGATGATTGTAATGTTTTGTATGATTCAGGATCAATATTTTTTGGATAGAGAAGGGTAATACTGGGATAACTTTCTTTTTTAAATTGTTTACTATTTTCTTTCATCCAGAATGATTGTCTTGCCATATAGCGGTATGAATTTTTAGGATTCAGTTCATATGCTTTTGACCATGCAAGATATGCATTTTCATAATAGCCGGCTTCCATGTATATTAATGCTTTGATATGAAGCAAAATATCATGTGTTTCTTTTTCAGCAGAATGTTCAATAAGATTAAGTGATTTATGTATTGTTCCGCTCTTAAAAAATAACAGGGCTTTTTCAACTGCTGCATTATTTGTTTCAAGAGTCTGTTGAATGCAAAATTCTCGGTATTTTTCCATTTGAAGTTTGACAGCCATGTATTGGCATTTTTCTGTTTCAGAGGAGGGAGGTAGCAATTGCTTAGATTTATCTTTTTTGTCAGTATTTATTAAAAAGGGTGGAAATCCTGTTTTATAATACCAGAAATTATTTTTGATAATGACATTCGTTTTTTCATCAGTGGCAGATATATCAATAATAAGAAACAGGGGAATTTTTAAATGACCATCATCAAGGAAAAGAGTAGCTTCTTTTTTATTAATATCAACATACCATGTTAGTAATGTTCTTCCATCGGTTAGTGTTATGTTGTAATCGGCAGAGAATAATGGAAGATAGAGAAACAATAGGAATAGGGCTGCAAGATAATATTTCACATTGATTGTCATTATCTATTTCCTCTCTAAATCTTCCCCTGTCAGTATTTCTGATCTTGAATAGTATTATTTTATTAATTCCGAAGCGAACACTATTCGAGGCGGAAATTTCTGTTGTGTGAAAATTGAGGGTAAATTTTGATATGCTTTATCAGCATCTATTTTATTATTATAGAGACCATAGCCTACAACATAGCATGCCTGGTTTTTAAATTTATTGGGGATTATATAAAATTGTTTCTTATCCGGGAAAAAGTTGTAAGCTTCAATCAGAGTATCATTTTGACAGGCCAATTCTATTTGAATTGTATAATTACGAGGTGATTTTGCAATAATATTTTTCCATATTTTAGCGGCCATTGCAAAATCTTTATTTTCAAAGTTAGATTTAGCAGTATTCCATGAATTTTCATTGGCAGGCACAATTTTAGTGGGAGTTTTGATGTTGGTATCGGCAGTGGGGGGTATTTGAGAATCTGGTTGTTTTGGGGGTTCTTTAATAGTTTTAGGGCTTGTATCAGGTTTGACATCGAGTGCTTGCTGTGGTGGCTTAGTTTGTGTAGTTCCTGCGTTCTGATCAGGTTTCTTTGCTGTATCTTTAGGATTAGCAACCGATACAATAACAACGTCATCTGAATTTTGCTGAGGGGGTTGACTTGCGGGAGTTGTCTGTTTCGGAGCCATCGGCTGTTGCTTTAAAGCAACAGCCTCGCCTTTATAACGCAAATAATATACAAGGGCAATAATAATAGCTGAAATAATTACTAAGCCAATGATACCGATAGTCAATAAATTTCTTTTGCTTGGTTCCTCATAGGTTTGAGGAAATACCAGATCATCGCTCCCTATTTGTGTTGAAGCTGAATAAATGCTTTTAAATGGGCCGGGGCTTGGTTCCTGGACTGCAGGTTCATAATTGTTAACCGGAGGAGATAGTGGTTTTTCTTCTTCATAGGAAGGAAAAACTTCACCATCTTTTGAAGGTTCTACAATTGCCTTATCAACTTCTTCTTCTTGAATGAAATGAACCGATTCATTAATTGGTTTAGCGCTTATTTGTAATGTGGGTTCTTCCGATGGAAAGATTGTCGGTTGTTCTGGTTCAATTTCTCTTTTCGTAGAACTAAAGGGTTCATTTTCTTTGACTGCTTCCTTTTCTGGAGGGGTAATTTTTTTATGCGAAGGTAAAAATTCACCTTTCAGAATATCAACTGCCTCATCAATATTGAGCGGCTTTTCAATTTTTTCTACGAGATCAAATGCATTCAGAGCTGCAACTATTTTGCAGATATAAAAATCATCCAATTTACTTGAGGAACTAATTTGACTAAGGGTTCGTTTTCCATCCAGTTTAATTACAACAGAATTTTCATCTTCAGTCAATTGAAAATTATTGTATTGCGTTTCATAATTTTCCTTTAATTTAAAGATACTTTCCATTGAGGTGATATGTTTCAGGACCCATT
>MFGW01000232.1:146507-146787 GCA_001780385.1 Candidatus Fischerbacteria bacterium RBG_13_37_8
AGAGGTCCTTCGATATAGCTATAATTGCCTTTGTTCCAATTGAAGATATTTATTATTATTGATTCCGCTTGTTTTTGAGCGCCCAGAAGAAGGTCTTTTCCTGATAAATACCCTAACTGTACAAGCATTTTGCCGAGTGAAATATTTGGTTTTACGCGCTGCATTGCATCATCAAGTTGAGGTCTGGTTATTTTCCCAAGGTTAATTAATACTTCGCCTAATCTGTCAGCAGAATCATTTGAAGAAGCGAAAGAAATTGAACCATCTTTAAGATAAATTA
>MFGW01000232.1:146832-147039 GCA_001780385.1 Candidatus Fischerbacteria bacterium RBG_13_37_8
TCTTTTTATGAAGAATTGATAATAAATCAGCAATACCGTATTCTTCTAATGTTCCATTATCTTTAAAATTGATGATGTTATTCATAACTATCTAAGCCCATTTTATGCATAAAAATTATGATATTTTCTTTTGCTAATGCTAGCTGCAAATTTAATTATAATAGTTATAATAGAGAACGTCAACCAATAAGATAATAATGTTTAAAA
>MFGW01000232.1:147168-147535 GCA_001780385.1 Candidatus Fischerbacteria bacterium RBG_13_37_8
TTTATTGTTGACAAAAGTACCATTAACGGCTCCAATTTCTTCAAGGAGTTTAAATTCACCTTCTTCCCAAAGAATCAAGGCATGGCTTCTTGAAACAAATTTCTTGGGATCTTCATCTGAAAGGTCAATATCAGGTCTTGCACCTGTTACTTTATCCAATCTTCCGAGTGTTGTTACTTTTTTAGTGAGTGCATAAGTATGGCCAGAAAGAATAGAAACTAAATATGCAATAGCTTTGGAAGGTTCTTTTTTTTCTTCTTCGATAGTATTGGGAGCATCATAATTTGCAAAGATTGCAGTAGAAGCGTGCATTAAGCGTTCGATTTGTGATGTTGCTTCTCGAAGTCGAAGGGAAAGTTTGCGCATG
>MFGW01000232.1:147552-154981 GCA_001780385.1 Candidatus Fischerbacteria bacterium RBG_13_37_8
CACATTAGATTTTATCATTGATACAAAATTTGCACTATTAATTTTAATAAGGACAGAATCATCTTCTGCTTCTGCAGAAGCAGTTCGTGGCAATCCTTCTAAAATAGCCATTTCACCAAAAAAATCGCCTTTTTCGAGTATAGTAAGAGTTTGATCATAGCCATCTATATTTTTAAATATTCTAATCTTCCCATTCTGTATGATATACATTTCATTGCCTAATTCACCTTCTTTAAAAATGAGTTCGCCTTTTTTAAGTAGAACATGATATTTTTCAAAACCCTCAGTACTCATTTTGCACTCCAATTTTTTATTATACAACGTCTTTAAAAAATATGCAAAAAAAATATTTTAATGAAATAATCCTGTTTGAAGAAAGAAACTCTTGACATTTATGCATAAATAAAATATACTCATAATTCAGGAGGTCATAATGAGAAAAAGTGTGCTCTTGAGCATTTTCTTAGTAGTGACAATGGGATTAGTCGTAGTATTTGCTCAACAGGAGAAACCAGCTGATAAAGATAAATTAGATGAGGCAATCGTACAGGGTGAATTTGCTATTCTTTATGTAAAAGCATTGAGAATACCTACGCCGCCAGGTGGCTGGACTCCCCAAAGTGCAGCAAATCAACTTACTTCTTTAGGAATCGAGCCGAAAGAAGGCTGGAAGCTGGATGAGATTTTAACAGAAGCAGTCATGATAGATCTGGTAAAATATATTGGCATTCCTCTCTTTACACATAAACCAGACAAAGCAGTAACAAGAGCTCTGGCTAATTATGTTTTCCTTCGTTTTGAAAAATTCTTTAGAGTTTTTCAGCCATTTATAGATACTACAAGTGGTAAAACAGCCACTTATATTTACCAGGAAGGAAATCCTATTCCGGTAGGCCCGGTATCTCCCGCTGAACCATAGTCACTTTTTTAATAAAAGAGTAATAATAATAATCAAAGAAGAGCAAGGGTGTAAATATTTCTTTCTCATTTAAGAATGGCCTTTGATTAATAAAAGGGTAAATTAAGCCAAAATGCAAAACTTTGCCTATTTGCTATTCCCCTATTTATAAATATGATCATATAGGAGTCGCTTAAGCCCCTAAAGTGGCACCCAGAGAAATAATACAAAAGAAAATTTGCTACGGCGATTACAAGGTTCTCCCCATACAATATATACCAAGTGTTCACTGGCCACCGTTCACTGACCACTGATCACTGATTCACATAGGAGATAGACATGACTGATATAATTTCCACAATTTTTTCAAAGAAAAAAAAGAAAGAAGTTATTAAAGGTCTTATTAAAGTGATAAAGGAAAATCCAAAAGATCCAACCAATTATTTACAATTAGGTCAGTTATATATGGAAATTGATAATAAAGAGGAAGGAATAAAAGCATTATTCAAGTCAGCAGAGCTTTTTGCAAAAGAAGCATTTTTTTCTAAAGCGATAGCTATTTATAAAAAGATTGAACAGATTGAACCGGATCATCCGTTACTGCCTGCCAACATAAGAAGCACTCATGAAAAAACTGGAGAATATTATTCAGAAAGTAAGAAAGTCCAGCATGAAAAGCTATCTCAAGAGACATATTCCTTAATTTTTCAAAGTGAACTTTTTTCTTCGCTTGAGAATGTGGAGTTTGAGCAGATAATTAGAATTTCGAAATTGGAAAAGTATATTCCGGGTCAGATAATAATTTCAGAGGGTGAATTGGGCGATAGTATGTATTTTATCATTAGTGGAAGAGTAAAAGTAATTACAAAAAACGTAGGCGAGACTATTGAACTAGGATATCTTGAAGAGAAAGATTTTTTTGGAGAAGTTTCAATTCTTACTGAACAACCAAGAACGGCAACTATTGTAGGGCTTACTAGTGGGGAATTGCTAGTTTTGAATAAAAATGATCTTCAGGATCTTTTCAAAAAAAATCCTGATTTCCAGCGAAAAGTCGAGGAATTTTATCAAAAAAGGGTGTATAACACTATTGATATTTTTTTAAAAAAGCTTAAATAATAGTATTGCTGAACAGAAATATTTGAAAATTTCAAATATTTCTGGAAGACACGGAAGTACAACGAGGCTATAGTGATAAAGGAAATTAAATGGCTCTATTGAAGATTGTAAAATATGGCAATGAAATATTAGAGAAGCCTACAAAAAAAGTGGAAGTAATTGATGATGCTATCAGGAAGATAGTGTTGGACATGCTTGAAACTATGTATGCTGCTCCTGGAATTGGTTTAGCTGCCAACCAGGTTGGAATACCATTAAGTATTGCTGTTATAGATATAAATGGATTGCAGGATAACCATGAGGCGCTCATCCTTATTAATCCCGAGATTATTAATCAGGAGGGGAGTGCGAAGGATGAAGAGGGTTGCTTAAGCTTTCCGGAAATATTTGCACCCGTAGATCGCCCGGAAAGAATAACCGTAAAAGCTTACAATCTAAATCATGAATTGTATGAAATAACTGGAGAAGGATTGCTTGCGCGAGCGATGGCTCATGAAATAGATCATTTGGTGGGCAGGCTATTTATTGAAAGAATGAGTACCATAACAAGGGAGCTAATAAAAAAGCAGATATCAAAGAAAATGAAACAGGGTGAATGGTGATGAATAATATTATTTTTTTTGGTACTTCTGATTTCGCCGTATCTACCTTAAAAGAGCTGGTGGAAAACAAATATAATGTTGTTTTGGTGGTTACGCAGGCTGATCAACCAAAAGGAAGAGGACAAAAAATATCTGCTCCGCCAGTAAAACAAATAGCAGACTATTATAGTTTACCATCAATACAGCCTGAAATTATCAGGGATCAGTCATTTTATTCTGAATTGAAGTCTTATTCCAGTGATATCATAATAGTTGTTGCATATGGAAAGATTTTGCCTGCCGAAATTTTAGCAATACCTTTGCATGGATGTATAAATGTTCATGCATCTTTGCTGCCGCGCTATCGAGGTGCTGCACCTATTCAGTGGGCTTTATTGAATGGTGAAAAAGTAACGGGTGTTACCACCATGTATATGAATGAGAAGATGGATGAAGGTAACATTCTCTTGCAGGAAGAGACAGGTATTAATGATAATGAAACCGCGCCACTCCTGTCAGACAGGCTTAGTATTATAGGTGGTTCCTTGCTGATTAAAACCTTGCAAATGCTGCGCGAAAATGCACTTCAGTCTATTCCTCAAAATACGGCAGAAGCAACATATGCTCCTAAAATTAAAAAAGAAAATGGTTTAATAGACTGGAACCAGACAGCAGTTCAAATTGATAGAATGGTGAGAGCATTTCAACCATGGCCATCAGCATATTGTTTTTACAATAATAAATTAATAAAAATATGGGAAACGGAACCGTCACCTGGTGATTCCAAATCAGAATTTCCTCCATCTTCTATTATGAAAATTGAAAAAGATTCTATTTTTGTGCAATGCGGTAATAACACAAGCTTAAAAATTAAGAAATTGCAAATAGAAGGGAGAAATATCATTACTGCAAAAAGTTTTCTTGCAGGACATTGTGTGTCAGTAGGTGAATCATTACGTGAAGGATGATAGATTAATAGAATGGATGAAGCGCTCTTACGGAAAGTATTTACTTCAATAGAATTTTTTCTTCCATTGCCAGGGAATGCACTGCAACTCGATAAAAATAAGTTTGCCCAGAAATTGCTTGGGATGTTTGATGAGATAAATAAGGCAAAAAGAAATGTATTTGGCGAAGTTGTTGATAACATCTTAAATAATATCTACTGGAAAAATATCAATATAATAGATATAGAACCTGAAGATATTTCATTAACTTTATTGTTATTGAAAGATTGGGCAGGGCAGGTTGAGCCGCTTGTTTGTGTGTCGATAACTGCTGAAATGACTACCTTCAACTCGTACAGGAATTATTTATCAGAGCATATTCAGAAACCACTTATCGTCAAAACATATTGCAAAGAGAACAAGCCTTTTGATATTTCTCTAATAATAGACAAAATCAGAGAGCGGCATAATCCCAATAATCTATTTTTATTTTCGTCATTTTCGCAGCAAAAGGAAGCTCTTTTAAGAGAATTGCAAAAATGTGCTTCGCATAAGGATTATTTTCTTTTTCTTGCTGCCACCTATGAAGGTAACTTGCTTTCCAAAATGATCAAAAAGATTACGAATATTTTAAAAAATGATTACTTGCCAGCAGCATGGCAATACTTTTCAATTACCTCTGATGATGGAATATGGAGCTATGGTTACCATGAGCCCTATTTAGAAATCAATTATGAATTAAATAAGAGCAAGACAATACATTTAGCAAATAGGACAGTTACATTAGAGCAAGGTTCTTTACTCTGTCTAATGAGATCCTATTTTCCGAAGGAAGAACAATTATATTCGCAATTGCAGGATTCAGGTTTTTCGATGCTATATGCATGCACGGAAGAAAAATCAGCTTTTAATATTATGCTTTGCCAAAAAAGTAAAGTTCTATCTTCTACTAAGAATAAATTGTGAAACTTAATTGAAGTTTTAGCTATTTTTTGCAGGATGTGAAGGTAGAGATGAAACGGATCATGCTTAAGGAACGAGTAATTCTCCAAGATTAGGATCAATTATCAAATCTTTTATTTGGATTGCTTTAGTTCCGACCTCTTTCATCTGTTTCATTGCCAAAGCGCTACTGCCAGGAGTGATATCAGCTTCCTTGATAGCATCTGATAGCAGAAAGACATTATATCCCTGGTGACATGCTTCAATGGCAGTATCTTTTACATCAAATTCAGTAGCGATGCCTCCTATGAATAAAGTAGTTATTCTGTTTGCTTTTAAATTAGAATCAAAGCTTGATTCTTCAAACAAGCAATGAATGTCCTTATCATGGTTGGTGCCTTTACGAATTATAATAGCATCGGCAGGCACTTTTAAAAATGCATGGATAGAAGCGCCATGGGTCCCTTCAACGCAATGAACAGGCAGTCTGCCACCATTTGATTGGAAGGAGCAATGATTTACAGGATGCCAATCAATAATGAAAAAAATTGCAGTTTGATGCGATGTAAATAGCTCAATATATTTATTGAGCATTGGGATTATGATTTCGCCATTTGCCTGTGGAAATGTACCTTCAGGCAAGAAATCATATTGCATGTCAACGATTACTAAGGCATCTTTTTTACTTATTTCCATAATTAACCTCATTGTATTATTAAAGAATGTTTTTGTCTGGCAATAACCTTGCCGCAAACAGTTGCTATTTCACCATGAGCCAGCAATTCTGTCAATAGTGAAGGCGCATCCTTTTTTTTGACTGAGATAAAAAGACCACCTGAGGTTTGGGGATCAAAAAGAATTTCCCGAAAATATGCCGGTATTTTTTGATCAAAAAGACATTTATCCATGAATGCTGAAACATTGCCATTCGATGCTCCAGTTTTTTCACCTTTTTTAAACTGTTCGAGAGCGGCAGGAAATACCGGCAGATTATCTGAATCTATGACAATAGAGACATTGCTTTGATCAGCCATTACAGATGCATGTCCTGCAAGACCAAACCCGGTTATATCAGTACATGCATGGACTTTATATTTATGCATAGATTCACAGGCAGTTTTATTTAACCGGGCCATAATTTCTAATATTTTATCATAATCCTCTTCGGATATAGTTTTTTTTCTATATGATTCAAAAGCAACTCCTGTTCCTAAAGGTTTTGTAAGGATAATCGCATCATCTTTTTTTGCATGTGAATTTGTAATAATTTTATGAGGATGTATTAATCCTGTCACAGCCAGTCCATATTTTAATTCTTCATCTTTGACCGTATGTCCTCCAATAAGCATGGTATTGCTTTCATTAAGTTTATCCAAGCCTCCTTGCAAGATCAAAGCAAGTGATTCTTTGGAAACACCTTTTGAGGGAAAATTGCAGAGATTGAGAGCGGTAAATGGAGCAGCTCCCATGGCATAAATATCACTCAATGCATTAGCTACAGCAATTTGTCCAAAAAGAAAGGGATCATTGCATACGGGAGTAATATAATCAACGGTTTGAACCATGGACAATTCATTATTGAGACGCACTACACCGGCATCATCCGAAGATTCTAAGCCTACTAATATTGCTTTATTCTTTATTCTGGGAAGCTGCTGCAAAATAGATTTCAGGTCTCCCGGACCCATTTTTGCCGCTCAGCCACCGCTTTTTGCACAAATGTAAAGTGGTATTTCATTCATAATAATTCTTGATGCATATAATTGTATATCATGAAATAGTAAAGTCAAGAGGCTTATTTACTTTTAATCATCTTTTTATTAGAATTGCGTATCATTTGCTTGACTAAAGCAATGGAGGTATTATGAAGGAATTATTGACAAAAGAGAATCTTGAATATATAGAAATTGCTAAAGAAATTGCTGAAAAGTATATTAAGCCCATTTCAGCAGAACTTGATCGCGAGCAACGTTTTCCGTGGGAAATCATACGTGAATTACAGAAAGCAGGACTGATGGGAGTATGGATACCAAAGGAATATGGGGGATTAGGAGCGGGTGTATTAAATATGTGTTTGGTAGTTGAAGAATTATCCAGAGCATGTGGAGGTGTAGGAGTAGCCTATGCAGTAACTGCACTGGGTTCATTTCCAATAATCCTTGCGGGTACCGAGGAGCAGAAGCATAAGTGGTTACCGGATGTTGCACAGGGAAAGAAGTTAATTGCATTTGGTTTATCGGAGAAAGATGCTGGTTCAGATGTGAGTAGTTTGAAAACAAAGGCGGCAAAGAGTGATAATAGCTATATTATAAATGGAGATAAAAAATGGACTACAAATGGAGATGCTTCCGAAATTTATACTGTTTTTGCCACTACGGATCCTGATAAAGGTGCTCGCGGCATAAGTGCTTTTATTGTGGAAAAAGGAACGCCTGGTTTTGAGATTGGCAAGGCAGAAGATAAGATGGGAATACGCTGTGTTTCCGTGCATGAATTGCATTTCAGAGATTGCGTGGTGCCGGCGGAGAATTTATTAGGTGGCAGGGAAGGAGGTGGTTTTGCTGCAGCCATGATGACGTTAGATAGGGGAAGACCGGGAGTTGCTGCACAAGCAGTTGGATTAGCCCAGGGCGCATATGATTTAGCAATAGACTATGCACGCAATCGCAAGCAGTTTGGAGATTTTATTGCTGCTTTTCAAGCTATTCAATTTATGCTTGCGGATATGGCGACTTTAGTAGAAGCATCGCGATATTTAGTGTATGCTTGTGCCAGAGCGATTGATGAAGGGGCAAAAAATGTATCAAAACTTTCAGCAATGGCCAAAGTATTTGCATCGGATGTGGCGATGAAAGTTGCAACTGATGCTGTACAAATTTTTGGTGGATGCGGATATATGAAAGATTATCCCATAGAAAAATTCATGCGCGATGCAAAAATAA
>MFGW01000233.1:0-2939 GCA_001780385.1 Candidatus Fischerbacteria bacterium RBG_13_37_8
TCCTTCGCCCTATGAATATGATGAATAGTCTTAATTTCCTCTGTAGAATTATCCACTACATTCTCTTCAATCGAAAGATGATATGATTCAAACCTGCGTCTTAAACAACTTGTGAAACATAAATGACAGGTTTTATAACTCATTTCTAAAACTGAACCTCCTATTAAAGAAAATACTGTGACTAACTCTTTTGATGAAACCATTGTTTCTGCATATCCATCACAATTAATATCCAAGGTCTGAATGGCTAATGAGTCATTCTTTAATAGCGTCGCATTATCAATTAGAACATGAGCTCTGAGCAAGTTATCCCATATAGCTTTTCGTAAATGCGGGGCATATAATCCACTAAAAACACCATGCCAATAAGCATCATTGCATTGCGCTTTGCAAATCAAAGTGAAAAATTTTTCCCTCTCCTCCTCATTAATTGCTTCAATATTGTCTCTCATAAACCTGTACAGCCATACTAATCGTTTGTGCATATAATTTGATTCAGTATATTTTGTCAGGAAATTTCTCCAGAAACCTCCTCGCAGGTAAGGTGATGGCAATTCTTCTTCAACATGTTGCTTAAGTGAAAGAAACACTTTCTTGTATTCGACGGCAGCCGAAGAAGGCAAAGACCACTCCATTAGTTCAAAATAAGATAAAGTCGGTAAATATAATCTACCAGAGGGGGGGAATTTTTTTATGTATTCTGCAGGCAAGGAGAGCTCCAACCAATCTTTATTCTTTTCAACTTCGTCTATAAATTTTTCCAGCCACTTCTCTCCATATACCCAGTCACGCGTTCCAGGCCAAACACCAAATTTTTCTCCGTCATCTCCCATGGCAATAAGCTTGTCCTGCTTTGCATCATATACTTGTTTTAAAAATGAAAATAACCTTTCCACAAGAGCAAAAGGTATCAAATACCGAAGCTTATTACTGCTGGAAATAATTGAAATTATATCCCCCTTATGTTCTGACAGGTAGTATCCAAATAACTCGTCAGGAGCAACGCCTGCGGCTTGAAAATGATTATCATCAAGAATAGTATAAGTGTATCCTCCACCAAATAATATAGAAGGTAGGGTTGGCTCCCATATCCTCTCCGCTAACCAGAAACCGCATGGATTCGTCCCGGTAAGTTCTTTAAGTAACCTATTCATCCTCATAAGTTGATCATGTTGATTTGATTCATCCCAAATTGACAAAATAGATTCACCAAATGAACCTGAAAGAACTTCAATTTGATTCCTCTGCAATAAAACCTTCAGTTTTTCTATAAACTCCGGATGCCAAAGAGCAATCCATCGCATCAGAGGCCCAGAATAATGAAGCGCTACTCTAAAACTTGGCTTTTCAAGTAAAAATTCTACAAAAGGAGCATATGCATCAAGATAGGCATTTTCAATTATATGATCAAAATTGCCCTCCGGCTGATGATGATGAAGTATTAATGCTAAATGTAGTTTCGACATAATACACCTCGCTGTTGCAACTGGAGTCTATTCTATTCCATACCTTCATTAATTGCTTGAATGAAATTATGTAAATTCAAATATATACTCCAAATTATGCAGATAATAAAATCTTTGAAAAACATATCTTGTCATAAATTATGGGAATAGTCAAGCAAAATGCGCTCTAAAAGATATGTATATAACATCCAGTGCTGCTCTGACAGCTTAAAAATATTGGTATAGTAGTACAAGAGGTCTTGCGTATTCACCATATTTTTTGAAAACTGACAGCAGATTTCTAAAATGAACAACAATCAATGCAAATTTCCTTGACAAACATACACTAAAGTATTATAATAATATATCGCTAAAATTTATATTATTAAAAAATAATAAAAGTAATATGGAGGCTAAGAATGAGTAAAATTATTGGAATAGATTTAGGAACCACTTATTCTGTTGTCGCTGTTATAGAAGGTGATAAGCCTGTTGTTCTTGTTAATGCTGAAGGGAGTAGAACCACTCCTTCTACAGTTGCTTTCACTAAATCCAACGAAAGGCTGGTAGGTCAGTTGGCGAAAAGGCAGGCTGTTACGAATCCTGAGAATACGGTCTATTCAATTAAGCGATTTATGGGGAGACGCTATGATGAAATTTCGGAAGAAGTTAAGCGTGTTCCTTATAAAGTGGTTGCTGGACCAAATAATGATGTGAGGATAGAAATTGAACTTGGTTCTAAGCAATTTTCTCCTCCCGAAATTTCTGCTATGGTTTTGGCATATTTAAAAGAAGCTGCAGAAGCTTATTTGGGAGAAAAAGTAGCCAAGGCTGTGATCACAGTACCTGCATATTTTAATGATGCTCAACGGCAAGCTACAAAAGACGCAGGCACCATTGCCGGATTAGAGGTCATGAGATTGGTAAATGAACCAACTGCAGCTGCCTTAGCTTATGGCCTCGATAAAAAAACAGACCAGACTATAGCAGTATTTGACTTTGGAGGTGGCACCTTTGATATTTCAATATTGGAAGTGGGCGAAGGAATTGTTGAGGTTAAATCTACTAACGGTGATACTCATCTTGGCGGAGACGACATTGACAGAAGATTAATTGAATGGATCATTGATGAATTTAAGAAAGAACAGGGAATTGATTTGGGAAAAGATAAAATGGCTTTACAGAGATTGAAAGAAGGTGCTGAAAAGGCAAAAATGGATCTTTCCTCAACATTAGAAACAGAAATAAATCTACCCTTTATCACTGCTGATGCGGGAGGTCCCAAGCATTTACTCTTGAAGCTTACCAGGGCTAAATTTGAAGCAATGATCGAAGACATACTTCAGCGAACGATAACTCCCTGCAGACGAGCCATGGAGGATGCAGGTTTAAAAGCTAGTCAAATTCATGAGGTAGTTCTTGTAGGTGGTTCAACCAGGATTCCAAGAATTCAGCAGATTGTTAAAGAATTTTTCGAAAGAGAACCTCATAAGG
>MFGW01000233.1:2949-9102 GCA_001780385.1 Candidatus Fischerbacteria bacterium RBG_13_37_8
TGATGAAGTGGTAGCGATTGGTGCTGCGGTTCAGGCTGGTGTCTTAAGTGGTGAAGTAAGAGATATCCTTCTTCTTGATGTAACGCCACTTTCATTAGGCGTGGAAACGCAAGGTGGTATTGCTACAAAATTGATTCAAAGAAATACTACAATACCCACGCGCAAAAGCGAAATTTTTACTACAGCCGCAGATAATCAAACAAGTGTCGAAATACACGTATTGCAAGGAGAGAGAGAGCTTGCACGTGATAATAGAACCCTCGGAAAATTTCATCTTGTAGGTATACCGCCTGCTCCGCGTGGTGTTCCGCAAATTGAAGTAACTTTTGATATTGACGCAAATGGTATATTGAATGTTTCCGCAAAGGATCTCGCTACTGGCAGAGAACAAAAAATCACTATTACTGCTTCCAGTGGTTTATCTAAAAATGAGGTTGAAAAAATGGTACAGGAAGCTACTAAACATCAGCAAGAAGATATGAAAAAAAGAGAGGAATTGGAAACCAGAAATAAAGCAGACCAGCTAATATATGCTACAGAGAAATTACTCAAAGAACATAAAGATAAATTACCTCCCACTGAAATTCAAAAAATTGAAAATGCTATAGCGAATTGTAAACAAGCAATGACAAAAGGTGATATTAGCACTCTCAATCAAGCAATTGATGAACTCACAAAAGCTTCCTATGCTATTTCTGAATACATGTACAAGAGTGCTCAATCTGCTGCACCGCCGCCCTATGGAGACTCTTCTACTGAGTCCAAAACTGATACTCAAGCTTCTCAACATCCGCCTCAAGATAATGTAGTAGATGCTGAATACGAAGATGTTGATAAAAAATAATCATGTTAGATGAGTTAAGCAAATATGACAGAAGAAGATTATTACTCAATATTAGGAATAGGAAGAACAGCTTCTCTTTCAGAAATTAAGAAAGCTTACAAAAAGTTAGTGCGGAAATATCATCCTGATCTCAATCCGAATGATAGCTCCTCAGAAGAAAAATTTAAAAAAATACAGGAAGCTTATTCTGCACTTAATGATCCAAAAAAGAAAGAAGTCTATGACAAATATGGAAAAGCAGGATTAGGAAGTGATTTTTCCAATTACAGAGTCTATAATCCTTCTGATATTGATTTCGAAGGATTTGATTTCACTAATTTTGGTACAAGCAGTTTCAAAGATGTGTTCAGTCATCTTTTTGACAATATGCGCACCTCTAAAAAGCAACAATATAAAACTGAAGATTTCGAAACGCTCGATATTGTCTACCCTATGAGTATTACTTTTATGGAGTCTATTCATGGGCTTACTGCAGAAATTTCATTATCCCGAATGGTAAACTGTTACATGTGCAGTGGGACAGGCTTCTCAAAACAAGCACAAGAGGTTGTTTGTTCCATCTGTAATGGAACGGGACGCATGAGCAAAGCTCGTGGTTATTTGCGTTTTGAAACGAGCTGCAATACCTGTGATGGCAAAGGAAAAATTACAAAAGGAAAATGTCTTCACTGTGGAGGTAAAGGCAAGGTATCAAAGACTGAAAGAATGAAAGTCAAGATTCCACCTGGAACTGACAATAATTCAAGAATTCGTGTAACAGGAAAAGGTAATGAAGGCAAAACAACTAGTAAAACAGGTGATTTATACCTTGCTATTACGGTAAATCCTCATCCAATATTCACGCGTAAAGGTGACAATATCTATTTAACCATCCCCATTACTATTACAGAAGCTGCGCTGGGAGCAAAAATAGAAGTACCTACTATTGATGGTCACACTACAATGAAAATACCTCCTAACACTAAATCTGGTCAGGTTTTTAGATTAAAAGGAAAGGGATCTCCTTCATTACGAGGAAATTATAAAGGAGATTTCTACATCGAAGTCGTAATATGGATGCCTGAGATTTACGATGAAGAAAGCCGGGATCTCCTTAAAAAATTTAACCTCAGGCACAATGAAAATCCTCGAACAGAAATTTACCGTTTAGCAGCAGAAAATGCTTAAAAATACTCTATTATATTCAACAAACTATGCACTTGCTTTAAAAATCACTTTTAATATTATACTTATGCACCTGATACCTTTACATATGGGAATATAAATACTTCTATGAGGGTTATAATGTAATGAAAGAAAAAGAAGGAAAATATTTTGCAATAGGTGTGGTTTCAAAATTATATAATATTCATCCACAAACATTACGGTTATATGAACGAGAAGGTCTTATTAATCCTAAAAGAACAGAAGGTAAAACAAGATTATATTCCGAAAAAGATTTAGAACGAGTAAGAATTATTTTAAATCTTACTCGAAACATGGGCGTAAACATTGCTGGAGTTGAAATTATATTGAACTTACGTGAAAAAATTGATGAGATGCAAATTCAAATTAATGATTTAATTCATTTTTTGAGTGATGAGTTAGGAAAAGAATTTGAAAACTTTGATGATAAATTTCAAACAGCTCTGGTAAAATCACCCATTTCTAAAATAATAAAATTGCAAGCTATTTTAAAAAAAGGCCATGATTCTTAAAGTCAAGTGGCCAGTTATCGTTGAATTGTAAAACATTGCAATTTGCTGGTTACAAATGGCAATAAAATTGAACAATAAAAAGTTATACAAACAAAAGGTTTCAGATAAAACAATGAGACTCTATCTAAAAGAAATATCAAAAATAGATCCAATAACTCCTAAAGAGGAGAAAACACTGGCAAAAAAGATCCAAAAAGGTGATGAAGAAGCCTTACGTAAATTAGTTGAAGCTAATTTACGTTTTGTTATAAAAATAGCAAAAAAATATCGTGGTTGTGGTTTACCCTTTACCGATCTCATAAATGAAGGAAACATGGGGCTTATCGAAGCAGCAAAACGATTTGATCACAAGCGAAATGTCAAATTCACTTCTTACGCTGTATGGTGGATACGACAGGCAATTCTTCACGCCGTGTCAGACATGGGTCATTCCATGCGTTTACCACCTAAAATATCCAACATGATTTACAAAATCGGAACTACGATTGTAAAACAGGCACACCAATTAAATAGAAAACCTACGATGGAAGAGATTGCTAATTCGCTTGATATCCCCCAAAAAGAATTGGAAAACATACTTGAAATATCTTCAAATAGTCTTTCCATTAATCAGCCAATTGATGAAGAAGGAGACCTTGAATTAGAAGATACACTTGAACAACAGTCAGTACCATCCGTTGAAGAAAGCATCTTCAAGAATTTCATGGAAGGCAGCTTAATGGAATGTCTTACCATTCTGGATAAAAGAGAAAAACAAGTAATTGACCTGCGATTTGGACTCAAAGACCAGAAACCTAAAACACTAAAAGAAATTGGCGAATTAATGGGATTATCGAGAGAAAGAGTAAGACAGATTGAAGCAAAAGCACTCGAAAAATTACGAAATTACAAGAAGTGCCAAGGGCTTCAATATTACTTGAATTAGCTATTTTTAACTATACTCCAGTGCTTTCTCTTAGATATCCACCAGCATATTTTGTTTATCTTGCTGTGTGGAAGGGATAGGTTGGGTACTACCAAGCCATGCGCGTGAGAGTATTAGCTTATTTTTATATGATGAGCCGGGCTTAATGACAACTGATGGTCCCACGATACAATGATCCAGTGTTGCGCCAGAAAGTACCGTACTTTCCTGCATTAAAACGCTATTGCGAATATAAACATCATTTGCGATAAAAGCTTTATAACCTGCAACTACAAATCCCTCAAACATATCTGATCCTGTTTTAGCATTTCGATCAAATAATAAAACAGATTTTCTCTTATATTCAAACATTTGATTCCTTCGAAAATCTTCTGGCAACCATTTAAGGTTCATGCACTTTTTAATATATTGCATGAAAATTGCAGTAGCATCCAAATATTTCTGGGGGGTGCCAATATCAATCCAAAAAGATCGTATTTTATAACCCATCAATGCTATATTCGCATTATGATTGAAAAAAACATCTTTAGCAAGATCCGCATAGCTGTCTGATTGAATGCGAGAAAAAATGCGAGGTTCTAATAAAGAAGCGCCCGTATAAAAATATTTTTTTTCGATGCAATCTGCACAGTTATCAAGAAATACTCTCCCCTTATTGTCCGTATGCAAGGGCGTATAAGTTAATTGCGGCAACAATGGTTTAATGCATAAAGTAATATCAGTATTCTTTCGTTCATGATAAGAAAATAATGGCGAAACAGGAATGGGACAAAATACATCTGCATTAATAACAAACGTTGTACTTTCGCCATAAAGTTGAAGAATTCTTTTTATACCACCAGCAGTGCCAAGGAGGTTCAGTTCATGGGAAATATGAAAATGAAAAGAATCAGAATGCTTTTCCAAATTTTTCAGAATCACATTAGGCAAATGATATAAGTTACAATACACATCTTTTACATGCCAATTTTTAAGATAAGAGAGGATAAAGTCTATAAAGGGATAATTCAAAAAGGGAATGCAAGGTTTAGGTATGACAGATGACAGTTCACCCCATCTTGTTCCATGACCTGCCATAAGCAATACTATTTTAATATCTTTGGAAAAAGCATGTGTTTGCATCTCAAATTACACTTTTGCTTAAAGAGTTTGAACAAGGAAAAATAAGATAGTGAACAATAATCTTTATTGCTAAAACCGAGCATTTTAGCAATTAAATGTATTTCTTTTTCCTTCCCTTCCAGCTCAAGAAAATTACCGATTGGTGTTTCATCAACACAAATTTTTGTTGTTTTGAACTGGTACATTGTGCGGTATTTTTGATATCTGAACAAACAATACATACCAAGTGTTTTCAAAATCTTTATCATATTCTTTCTATTATCTACGCGTAATTCCCATTCTTTTCTACATTTTATGCCTGCCTTTTTTTTCACAGGACCTTTCATGGTAAGAATAGATACATTATCTGCAAAACGAAGTCTAAGAAGGATTCCTTGTTTGCAAAGCATTTTATCAGGAAAATCAAAGCAAAAATTATCTTCAAAGTATTTAGGATTGACCTTTGTAGCAGGAAGTTTTCTCAGGAGAGTAACAATATGAGAGATGTTTAGGAAAGGGATTTTTGTTTCTGTTTCTTTTAAAAAAGCCACTTTTATCTCTTGATACTTGTAGCTTTGGACTTGTCGGTAATTTTTGTGGAAGGATAATAATAATAATATTTGTAATATGAATGATAAAAGTATTTTTGTCTTTCAATATCCACATTATTTAAAATAGCTCCCAAGATATTACCATTAACGCTTTTCATATTATTAATACATCTTTTTATTGCACTTTTTTCGACTTTATTGTGCTGAATGACGAGAATAATGTGGTCGACTATTGGAGCAAGAAGCATAGGATCAGTAACTGATAAAATAGGTGGGGAATCGACAATAACCCACTGAAATGATTCTTTTAATTGCCATATGAGGGGTTTAAAATGAGGGCTCCCAAAAAAAGCAGGCGGATTAGGAGGAATTGCGCCACAAGGAATGACATAAAGATTAGGGGTATCGGTTGAATGAATTATATTTTTAAAATCAGATTTTTCTAGTAAAAAATTAGTAATTCCAGGATTAGAAGCAACATTAAGGTACTTATGTATTGCTGGTCTTCTTAAGTCCAGGTCAATAATCAGAGTTCTATCACCGCTTTTAGCTAGTACTTTTGCAAGGTTGATTACTGTTGTCGTTTTCCCTTCGGATGGACCTGCACTGGTTACAAGAATAAGGCTCGATTCTTTTTCTTTCCGTGCAAATACAAGTGCAGTTCTTACATTTTGATAAGCTTCAGCAAGACCTCTGCGGTGAGAGCTGCTGAATTTAGGAACGAGCGTCAGAGGCTGAATTCTCAAGTAACTTTCTATGTCATCAATTGATTTCACTGTATTTTCAAGTAATTCTCTAATAAAAACTGTTGCTACACCAAGGAAGAGACCCAATCCAAGGCTAAACACAAATGTTTTGAATGGACGTGGCCTAATTGGACCCATTGGTTGTTTCGCCTTTTCTAAAATGCTCATATTGTTCAATTGCAGAGTAGAAAGTACATCAGCTTCCTTAATACGCTTTAATACCAATTCATAAAGATCCTTATTTGTTTCAGATTCTTGCGTTAGTCTTTGCAGTTGAATGCTTTTTTTG
>MFGW01000233.1:9115-14837 GCA_001780385.1 Candidatus Fischerbacteria bacterium RBG_13_37_8
ATTCATTTCTCCATTTTTCTATGGTTGCATAAAGCTGCTCTTCTTTCCTTCTTTGAATTTCATAATCTGTTTTTATGCTTTTAATAATATCTTCCGCTATAGATTTCATTGCTTTTTTAGTTTGTCCAATTTGACTGTCCATCTTTATGATTTCCGGATGTTTTTCAGTATACTGAGATAATAATTTAGATTTCTGAATCTCCAGATCAGCAAGATGACTATAGAGGGACCTAAAGTTAGGATCACTTGCAATGAATGGTAATGAAAAAAGAGCATCTTCATCCTCTTGGGCAGAGTCAATCTGCTTAATATTCGCTTCTGTTTCAATTCTTTTAGCTCTTACAGAGGTATACATATCATTGAATTGCTTAAGCTTGTTTGCAATAATGGTTTGTTGATCCTCTGGAATATAAAGGTCTAATCGTTCAGTTTCCTGATAAAGATTTTGCTGCGACGTTGAATAACTTACTTCTAAATTCCTCAATTCCTTCTGCAACCATGTATAAATCTGTTTTGTCAATTCCAGTCTGTTTTCAATATTATATTCTATCAAAGATTCTGCGACTGCATTTGCCCATTCAGCTGCTTCTTTTGCTCCAGTTTTAGGAGTCGATGATGTAGCAATAATTTCAATGATATTGGTATCCTCTCTTTCTTTTGCAGATATCTGCGATGCAAAATATACATAGGCATAGGGAGAATTCTTAAATGAAGGATGTTCATATAAATTAAGTTTACTGAAAACTTTCTCAACCAATGCCTCGCTCCTGATTATCTCTAATTGAGTATTAATATTTCTCCGTAATGTAAAAATTGCTGGCATTGAAGGAGATATTTCTTTAGAGGGCAACACGTTGGGACTTTCTAAATTATATATAATCAATGCTACAGCTTGATAAGTAGGTTTTTCCAAAACACTGCTTACTGTACCAAAAATGGTAATTATAAATACTATTGTCAACAATACCCATTTTCCTCGATAGATAATGCCCCATATATCATGAAACTTTAGTCCGGTTTCTACTTCTGGAAGCTCCATATATTAACCTCACAAAAAAAATTTATATGAATAATAAAATAATATTTTACAATTAGAAAATGCTTTTGGGAATTCTGATTATATCTTCCGGTTTTATTTCGATATCCTCGCTTTTTCTATCTTCAATATCTTTAATATTAACTATTATCTTCTGCTGCTTATTATTTTCATCCGTTCGAAGTATTTCGATACTCTTCTTACTTGCAAACTTTGTAAAACCACCAGCCTGTGTTAGAGCTTTCAAAATAGTCATCCCTTCTTCCAATTGAAATGATCCTGGATGAGCTATTTCGCCATATATATAAAAATATTTCTTTGCAGGAATAGTAATCGTGTCTCCTGTCTGCAATAATATATTTGAAGGATTGTCTTCATAAACAGATAAATCTTCATTTCTAACCACTATTCGTTCAGGTTCCTGTGAATCTGGACTTTTACGCGAAATTACTATTTCAGAACTTGCTTTCTCTGTTAAACCATTTGCTTCAGATATAATATCCAAGAGGTATGTTTTTCCTTTTAAGTAATACTTGCCTGGTGATTTTACCTCCCCGACAACATTGACCCATTGACTCTTATATTCTGTAACTTTAATAGTTACTATCGGAAATCTTACATATTCCTTTAGTTTCTTAGTAACAATATCAGTTACTTCCTGAATAGTAAGATTACTGACATTTACATCTCCTACTAACGGAATTGTTATATTACTATTATCAGGCACTATGCTTAATGTAGAAAGTTCGCTGTTTTCAAAAACAGTAATCTCTAATATATCTCCCGGTCCTACTATATATCCTCTATCATCTTCTTGAGATGAAGCAGACGATGCTGGTAAAGTAGTTCCAAATATTATTTTCAACGTGTTTTGACTAATTTGAAATTTAGGTCTTTTTCCTTGTTTCAGATTAATGCTCAGACGCACTCTCGATAAACGTTCTGTCTGAACTTGCCAAATATTTAATTCCTTAATAAAACTATTATCAAAAAGATTCACATTTGACAGAGAACATGTTGTATTTAGAAAATCAACGATATACTGCTGACCTTCCAAATAATATTCTTTAATTTTATCAAAATCTTTATCTGATTCAATTACAATGGCATATTCACCATTCCCTTCCACTTCCCCATATAATTTAGATATAGTTATTTGCTCATCCTGCCCAAAGGTTAGCATACTCATTGTAATTATTATTAATATGTGGAAAACCAGAAATTTCATTCTTGCACTATATTATACCATCTTGATTAGATTTTATCAAATATGATTGTTGCCTCTATCCCGCCTTATGCTTTAATAGACATATTGATTCTAATTTACATAAAATGCTTAGCGATTACATGAATTCACAGCAAGATAGTAAACATCCCTGGAAGGAAAAACATATCGTTCAAGGAGAGAGGCTGGCAAAGAGGATTTTACCAACCCAAAAGCACATCAAATATTAGCCTGTTTTGATGAAATGTATACTGGCTAAGATCTGAATTTCTTTGTTCGTAGCGATAGTTTAAATGAACAACAGCGAGGGTTGATATAATATAGCCTACTTCTGCATGAAATGCATATATATCATCTTTACGTTTGTCAATAGTTGTTTCCGGGTATGCATTTCTTTGAAAATAGCCACCACCTGTAGCACTGAGTCTTTCAGTAAATTGATGCGTTAGAGATATGGCCGCACCTGTTGATGAAAAATAAACAGCATCCAGAAAGGCTGATTGAAAGGTGCCTCTATCTAAATTTAGCAAAAATCTTGTATCTTCAGTAACTTCATAAGATAAAGTGGCACTCATAATCAAATTATTGATACTTTCATCTGAATTTATAAATTGTTTATTTTCAAATCCAATTTCAAAGCCCCCTTTCAACCGAGGGGTAGCATCGGATTCCATACCGAAGAGGAATTGATGGGCTCTGAAATCTCTGTTGCTGTATAATTCTTCTGCGCTATTATTGAAAAAACGATAGGATACTTTTACATTTGTTAAAGGACTCATTCTATATCCTACGGATCCTCCAACCGTTAATGTATTATAATCATAAAAGAATAATGGCTCTTCCCTATCTATAAATTTTACATAATTAAAATCACCACCAGCCTCAATGTTTATTCTTTCAGTGATATCATATAGAGCTTCTGCTCCAAAATAATTTTTATAAAACCTATTTGTCCCCCAGACGACCTCTCTTTGAGGCTCTATTTCACTCACTTCCAAGAATCCTCTCACATATCTATCAGTCAGTTTTATATTTAAGCCCGAGGATTGAATTATATTGCTTTCAAAAGTAAAAAAGTGTGAAAATTTATGTTCTAAATTGTACTTTTGATATTCTCTCCAAATAGGAACATATGTTATCTGTACGCTGCTTTCCAGGAAAGGATATACCAGTTCCAGTGTCGGACGAATAATGAATAAATTATCATTGAATCCTTTCTCACCCTGCAAAAAGAGATTATCCGTATGTTCAAACACAAATGAAAAATTAGGTTTAAAGATGAAGGGCCCAAGAATAATTCCTTCATCATTAGTTTCTCCTAATAGCATACATGGTAATAGCATTAAAACACTTATTAATAAAATTCTCTTCATATTTCCTCCTTACGCAAGGAATACTGCGATTAAACATAATAATATAAAAAATTACCTTTGTCAACATCTTTCAAGCAAAATTTCATCTGGAGCTATTTTTTTTTTTGCTCTATGCAAAAATGAGTCAAAAAAAGAGCGTCCATACGAGTCGTAAGAAAGCATTGTATTGCTTCCTCAGGGGTACACACGATAGGCTCATTCTCATTAAAAGAGGTGTTAAGGATGACCGGCACACCAGTTAATTTATAGAAATCTTGTATTACTTTATAATAAGCAGAATTATCTTCTTTTTTCACAGTCTGTAGTCTGCCTGTACCATCAACATGAGTTACAGCAGGGATTATCGTCCGCTTGTCAAATTTTACTGGATAGACGAGGAGCATGAAAGGAGATTCTTCACTACTTTCGAAATAATCCCCTGTAAATTCATATAAAATCGCAGGTGCAAAAGGTCTGAAGCTTTCTCTATGTTTTATTCTTGCATTCAGAATATCTTTAATTTCTGCTCTTCTTGGATCAGCTAAAATACTTCGGTTCCCCAAAGCTCTGGGTCCATATTCCATTTTCCCATTAAACCATCCAATAATTTTGCTTTCAGCAAGCAACTGGGCAGCATAAGAAGTATAATCCTGCTTGTATTCATAAGAAAGATTAAATGATTTCATAGCCTGCTCTATTCGTTCATCCGAAAATGATGGTCCGGTATAAGCATGGGTCATCACATTTCTCACCGGCTTATCTGCAAATGTATGATATACATGTAATGCAGCTCCAAGGGCAGTGCCCGCATCACCAGCAGCCGGTTGTATAAAGAGATGCTCCACGGGAGTATTCTCTTTAATTTTGCCATTCATAACGCTATTAAAAGCCACTCCACCGGCTAAGACCAGATTTTTTAATCCATTCTTTTTTACTGCATGATCAATCAGTGAAAAAGCAGTTTCCTCCAAGGCTGACTGCATTGATGCAGCAATATTTTCATGATGTGGAAGAATTGGTTCATGCGGTTCTCTTGGTTCACCCAGTATCTTTTGAATTTCCGGGGAAAATATTTGTGATATTGATGGCGAACCACTTTCCCATGTCATATCCACTCCTTCTGTATGATGAAGAAAATAGTGCAAGCCCAATTCAAACATATGGTCTTTTGCAATTACTATTTTACTCATTATATCCATGTATTCCGGTTGACCATACGGTGCTAATCCCATAACTTTTCCTTCATCACCATATTTTCGAAAACCAATAAATTGACATAAAGCAGTATAAAAAATACCCAGGGAATGTGGAAAAACAATTTTCCCCTGTAATTCTATCTCGTTGCCTCTCCCTGTTCCCCATGTGGTACTGCAAAAATCCCCAAAGCCATCTACTGTTACTATCGTTGCTTCAGAAAATGGACTTACATAAAATGCACTGGCTGCATGAGCTAAGTGATGTTCTACTTTCACAATGGAAGCTTTTATTTCATTGACATCAACTTCAAAATAGCTCGCTAGTTCCTTTTTGATATCCCGCATCTTAGCTACATTAGCAAGTCGCTGTTTTACCATTTTGCTCATGAAATTACCCTTCATGAGCATATATGTTACCTTCTTATAAAGATTTGCACTCGGATTTCGTGAAACTGCTATATAACCAACATCATCTAATGTTGCTGATGCTTCTTTTAAGCAAAACTCAACAGCTTTATAGGGGAATCCAGCTGAATGCTTAATCCTGTTGAAGCGTTCTTCTTCAGCGGCAGCTACAAGTTGACCATCTCTCAGAAGCGCAGCAGAAGCGTCTCCATGATAGGCATTTATTCCTAATATAATCATATCTCATCTCCTTTTTGCGATTTTCTGTCCTGGTATTCAGTGAATCTAAATCGAAAATCAACCTCCAACACTTTGCAATTATTCTCATTGCATATCTCAATCAGTTTTGTGCGGTAATCCTCATCCATGTTTTGGGGCGTAATTATGAGTACTTTAATATCGTACTTTATTATCAAATCTTTAATTTCTTTCCCATTTCCTAATACCCGGAAACCATGAATTTTCCCAAATTTCTTATGCGGATTATCATCAATAAACCCCAACGGAT
>MFGW01000233.1:14846-17521 GCA_001780385.1 Candidatus Fischerbacteria bacterium RBG_13_37_8
TAGCAGGATTATTTAAAATTTCTCTTAATGCTAATTCTCCTGCATCGCCGGCTCCAAAAAGCAATGCATTATTTCCTTTCATTGTTTGTATTCTTGAAAAGGAATTCAGCATTTTAAATGAAATCCGTGAAGCAGATAAAAGGATAAAATATATTATTGCATATAAAACATATACTGTTCTTGAATGACTAAAAAACCTGTAAAAATAAAGTAATGCAAGCATTGATAATGCGGAACTCGCAAATGAAGCTTTCAGATATTGCACCATGTCTGCAATACTTGTATATTTCCAAACACTCTCATACACACGAAATAAATAATTACAGATCAGTTGTGCAATAATAAATATGGGGAGTGCATCAAAATAAAGCTCCAGCAAGTCAGGTGTCAGTTCTTCAAAACGCAGCAAATAGCTTATCAATAGTGATACCATAACTAATATCACATCTAAAAATATCTCAATAATTCTTTGTTTGTAGGTAAATTGAAGAAATACGGTGGCAAAATTTACCGTTTCGCCATTCCTCTGCTCATCATAAGTAGTGACATTAAGAAGGTAAGCTCCCGCAATGCTGGCAAATATCATAAATACCGGTATTGCTATAAATCCAAATGGATATGAATAATATCGTATGATCACAGCAAGAAGGCCTGAAATAACTGCAAAACTATATATGAGTAAAACTGCTTTTTTTTCCGAAAACCCAAGAAATACCAATCGATGCGAAGTATGATCTGTTCCTCCTTTGTATATACGTCTTCCTTTTATGAGTCTTGAAAAAGTAACAAGCGTCGTATCTAAAATTGGAATAAACAGCACAAATATAGGAACAAATAAAATCGCAAATAATCCCCCTGTATAGCCGGTATTCATATAAAAAACATAACTGGCTAAAAAGCTTCCGACAAAATAACTTCCTGAATTCCCCATAAAAATCTTTGCAGGATGAAAATTAAATATCAAGAATCCAAGCATTGATCCCATAAATAAGAGCAATATTATTACTTCATTCCACTTATTGGCTATTATTAGCAAAATAACATAGAAAACTGTTGAAATTACTGCTATACCAGCCGCTAATCCATCAATATTATCCAATAAATTAAATGCATTCGTTATCCCAACCAGCCAAAAGATGCTGAGTGCAAAATTCAATACCTGGTGTGAAAATATCGGGAAAATCACCCCTACCATGGCCAAATAAATTGTTGAGGCACCTATATGAATAGCAAACTTAACATGAGGTTTTAGGCGAAATAAATCATCAATTAAACCTAACAAAAATAATGAAAAACAAAATAATAATAAGATAAGCAATTTAAGGTCAATAGGAATAAATAGTAAAAGCATCAAAAACATGCTTGTCGCTATTGCTATTCCTCCATGTTTAGCAACATCTGCTTTATGCCATCTATCCTCCCTTGGAGGAGCTATCCATTTAAATTTCAGAGATATTGCTTTCATTATATACACTGAAAGCAAAGAAATAATCAATGAAAAAGAAAAGATTTGAATTAAAATTAGATATTCTTTCATTTGTACTCTTAAAGCATTTATTATTTCATACTATTAGTGCTTCCAGGGTCTCACGTTAATCTTTGCTTTTGATGGATAATTAGCAGGAAAAGATATATAAAAACCTTGACCAAAATTTACGTTCATAGCTTGCAGACAGACAAGGTCATCTATTGATTCAATTCCTTCTGCAATAGTTTTAGCTTTTATCTTATTTGCAATATCAACTAAAGTTTTAGCAATTTCTTGCTTTATGAAATCTTTATGGATACCCATGATCAAAGAATAATTTATCTTTATAAAATCAGGCTTTATATAAACAATCGATTCAAGGGAAGAGTATGAACTTCCTACATCATCCATAGCAATTTTGTACCCGAGTGCCCTTAAATCCCTTAGGTTCGAGTCAAGACTATAATAATCCTTGCATGCCATTCTTTCAGTTATCTCTATTACCATCCTGTTTTTATAGTCAACTGGATTCACAAATAATGATAATTTCTTATATGTTCTGGATTCCAATAGTGAAGGCTCCAGGTTAACAAATATTAATTGATTATAAGGATTAGAAAATTGCTTAATTAACTTTCTTTTGCAAAGATCTTCAAGCTGAAAGACAACTCCAGCTTTCGCTGCGATACTGAACATAACTTCTGGTGCTTCAAAGGGACTGCCTTTTGGTCCTCTTGCTAGGGCTTCATAACCAATGCACTCTCCATTCTGCAAATTTACTATTGGCTGAAAAACCATATAGATTTTGCTTTCCTCTATTATTTGCTTTAGTTTCTGCACTTGAAAATTTTGATCCCGTTGTGAAAATGTTATAGCTATTTTGTGAGCTTCTTCAATTGCCCGTCCTATTAATCTTTCTAAGCGAACATTGCTGGTTTGCCGCAACACCGTATATCCTACTTGAACAACAGGGTGCACCGGCAGATAGCGTTGGTTCCTTTTGATGCACTCAATAATTTCATTCTGTATATGAATGCATAAAAATTCCAAATTTTCCAAAATAATTTCCCCGCTCTTTGATTCTATGATTAAAACGAAACTATCACTCAACGTTTTCCAAAATGCTTGTATTTGCCATAGATGCAATAATGTTCTATGTTCAATAATATAATTGCTGATAAGTTCAATTATCTTATCAAAAATCTCC
>MFGW01000233.1:17665-19955 GCA_001780385.1 Candidatus Fischerbacteria bacterium RBG_13_37_8
GCCATAGTGAATGGTAATCAGTGATACCAATCCTAAAAAAAAGCCGAATGGAAGTGCTATATCCAACTTAAAGGAACTTCTGCGCAACATTACAAAAAGTCCTGCAATTGCTCCAGAAATCACTGATAAAAATAACGTCAAGAGCATTCCTTTCAATCCAACAAAAGCACCTATACCTGCTATCATTTTTACATCACCCATTCCCATGCCTTCCTGTTTGCGTAACCATAAATAAACAAAATAAATGAATAATAAAAGAAAACTTCCGCTCAATCCTCCTAGCAATGAATCAAGAAAAGTTATATGAACACTCACCAACGAATAAAGCAAACCTAATAAAATCATCGGTATCGTTATAACATCAGGAAGTATATAATGCTCTAAATCAATAAATGCCAATACTATGCACATGCTTGTAAAACAAGCTAAGAATATTAAATCTATGCTTATGCCATAATTAGTATACAGTATCATGCAATTAATTCCAGATATTGCTTCAATGAGTGGATAGAGTATAGAAATTTTTGCCCTGCAATTCCTGCACTTGCCCATTATCAATAGCCAACCAATAATTGGGATGTTTAAATAAAAAGGTATTTCATATCGGCAGTGAGGACAATGCGACGCAGGAAAGACTATCGATATAGAACGTGGAACTCGGTAAATACATACATTGAGAAAACTGCCAATAACAGCTCCCACTAAGAAAAAATAAATCTGTTTATAAATAAGCGATATTTCTGATAATATTTCCATGTTAATATGCAAATTTGCACGTCATTATTTTGCAATTCCATTGCATTATTAAACAAATATAGCACGCAGCATATATTATAGCAACTTATCTTCCAGCAAGTATTCAGTTCCCTCCAAATAAGTAAAGAGAGGTTAAGACTGACTCTACTGCTCCTTATTTCTCAACCTCAACCTGAACCTCGACCTTTTTATTTTTTTTCGGTTTTCCGGAGGGAACTGAATAACATACTTCTTCTATTTTATGGCTGGTAGTTGCTTTATAAACTCCAGCAAATGTGCATAATTTTTCATTGGGAGCATCAACGAATTATCAGCCATAAACTGCGCTGAAGAGCCAATCACGCTTTTCAATATCGCAGCAATAAAATGCTGATTATTCTTCATTTCATCTGAAAGGTGCCAGGAAATAAATATTTTATCATTGCGCTGCAGTATACTTTTCAGATATTTGTCTTTAGCAAGCAATGCAAGTTCTGTCACATAGAAAACGTTTTCCACGGCAGGAGGAAATTGTCCAAATCTATCAATCAATTCCTGCCTGACTGCAGCCAATTCTTCCACGCGGGAAGCACCCGTAATTTTTTTATAAAATAACATTCTCAATGCAGGAACCTGAATATAATCCTTTGGTATCTGAAAATCTATATCCAGCTTTATTTCTGTTTCCAATTTAGGCTCCGTGGGAATGTTTTGTAGAATTTTTGCTGTTTCTTCAAGCAAATGACAGTAGGTTTCAAAACCTAATTCGATAATATGACCATGTTGCTGTTTGCCGAGAATATTTCCCGCCCCTCTGATCTGAAGATCCATGGCAGCTAATCTAAAACCTGAGCCTAATTCAGAAAATTCTTTTAAGGCAGATAATCTTTTCTTGGCTATCTCTGTGAGTAATTCTCCCTCCGATATTATTAAATAAGCATAAGCTCTTCTTGAAGATCTGCCAACTCTTCCTCTAAGTTGATAAAGTTGCGATAAACCAAATTTATCAGCCTTATTAATTATAATGGTATTAGCTCTCGAAATATCAATGCCATTTTCTATTATTGTAGTAGATATTAAAACATCATATTCATAGCGCATAAAAGAAAGCATGATATTCTCTAATTGAGATGAATTCATCTGCCCATGTGCACATATAACACGTGCATGCGGACAGAGTTTTTTTATTAATTTTTCAATGGTAAAAATATCCTCAATGCGATTATGAATAAAGAATACCTGGCCTTCCCGTTCAATTTCTTTTTCAATAGCTGACCTGATTAATTCTTCATTGAATTTGATAACATGGGTTTGTATCGCTAACCGATCCTGCGGGGGAGTCGTAATCATACTCATATCCCTTATTCCTAAAAATCCCATTTCGAGCGTTCGCGGAATTGGAGTCGCTGTAAGCATTAATACATCTATATTTTTATAAAGCTCCTTAATCTTTTCTTTATGCGACACACCAAATCGCTGTTCTTCATCTATTATCAACAAGCCTAAATTTGCAAATGCGATATCTTTGGATAATAATCTATGCGTGCCTATGACG
>MFGW01000233.1:19980-23033 GCA_001780385.1 Candidatus Fischerbacteria bacterium RBG_13_37_8
ACATCTCCACATAATAACCTATCCATTAGACGATCAGATTCCATATCTTTTTTGATATCAGATAGCACTATAAGCTGATCCGGCGTCTCCTCGTATTCAAATAGACTCTCAAATTCCTGCTGAAACATATCATCAGGCATGAACCTGATTCCTGATATAGTGCTCCTCACCGCATAAAGCTCCAATAATTCTTTTGCCATTGCTTCTATAGCTTTTTGAGCCTTCTGCTTCTTTTGCATCCATGTTTTACCACCAAGCTTATCTATTCTGGGAATTGCTTCTCCCGAACCTGCATATTTTTGGATTAAATTTAGACGCGCTACAGGCACATGCAATAGATCATTATTTGCATATTCAATTGTCACTATTTCACGTTCCTTCCCCTCAATCTTTAATGAATTAAGACCTCTGAATATCCCAATACCATGATTAATATGAACAACAAAATCTCCCTCATGCAAATCCTGAAAATTTGTCTGATACACATCAATCGGATATTCATATTTTTTCTCAACGAACCGTAATTCGCCAAAAATATCTTCCTCGGTATAAAATGCAATGCTTGCATCCATAGCTATAAATCCTCTAGGAATATCTCCTTCTGTAAGCATCACTCTCCCCTCAAAGATATCATGATCAAAATTCACTTTTTCAATATCTATAACTCCAAGCTGTTCCTCTTTTAATATGTCTGCAATTCTGTTTCCCTTCTCTTTTTTATGAAACACAAGGCAAGAATTTATCCTGTTTTTATAATTCTGCTTTATTTCCTTGCCAAATGATACAATATCTCCCTCAAATCGAGGTGTAGCTTTTGCTTTGATAATTATATTTTCCTTGCTGTCTGAAGTTTCTAAATAGCTGCTGACAAAAATCTCCGCCTGCGCGCACCAATTCTCAAAATAATGCAAGTCTATCAGTAATTTTTCAAGAGGAAATACAAGCGCCTGCCTGGCTTGTATTGTTTCCTGTTGCTCTTGCAATTGCAAAAAAAATTTATTTCCCTCTGCTGCAGCAAAACCTGGTTCTACTAGTATTCTTGACATATCAGGGGAAAGATAATCAAAAATAGTTGCTGTGGTATCAAAAAAAAGGGGCAAATAATCTTCATAACCGGGAAAATATCCCTCTTCACAAAGCTGCATAAAAAGTTGCTGCTTATTTTCATCCAATGACATTGCAGAGCTATCAAGGTTGTCAATGAATTTCTCTCTTAAGCCAGTCGTGACAATGAATTCTTTACATGGTACTATTTCACAATGTTCGACTAATGCAAGAGAAAGCTGTGTTTTAATGTCAAAAAATCTTATGGTTTCGACAGCATCACCATAAAATTGAATACGGAATGGATTCTGATACGCGGGAGAAAAAATATCTACTATTCCTCCTCTCGAACTATACTCGCCATATGCTGTCACAATTTCCTTCATTTTATATCCATTATCTTTCAGCACACTCATTAATAAATCATGGGGAATTTCATCCCCTAATTCTATTTTATAGCAAGCAGATTGAAATACAGCAGGAGGTGGTAATTTCCTCAATGCTGATCTTACAGGCAAAAGCAAAATATGTTTTTCTCCGGCTATTAAATGCCATAATGCACGTATCCGTTCTACCATAATATTTTCATGAACAGCAAGAGGAAAAAACAATTCACGATCATATTCCGGAAAATATGTTAATATGTTTTTTCCACCATTAAAAAGATTATTAAAAAATATAAAATATTTCTGAATATCCTGTATATCTTTTTCGTCAGGCAAAACAATTATCGCTGACTTATCGGTCAATAAAAAATAAAGCATGCAAATCATAGGTTGAATATCCTTAGTAGCTCCGATAAAATGCAGCGGCACTCCTGCCGTTCTATTTTTCAGTTCTGTAAATCCCGATTTTTGAAGTAAAATATCTTTTAAATTCATAATTGCTTTATATTATAATAATCTGAACAATTACTTTCAAATTAATTTATGTTAAAATAATATTCTACTAATTATTAAGGAGTGCGTATGAAAAAAAATAAATTATATTCTGCTGCAGAGAAAGTAGTAAAATCGTCTTTAAAAATCTCACAAGATGAAAATTTTCTATTAGTCACTGATGAACAAAAATTAGAAATAGCAAAAGCGCTTGCGTACTGGGCAAAACAAGTTGGAGCCGAAACAACAACTTATTTAATGACTGAAACTCTGAGGCCGATACAAAAAGAAACCAAAATTTTTGTCGATATGATGAAAAAAGCTACTGTCACTGCTTATATGCTTGAATCTCGAATTGAGGAAAAACCTTTCCGGGGATATATGGTCAAGCATGGCGGAGCAAATGGCAGAATTCTTATGATGCCAGGAATTACGCGCGAAATGATGGAACGTCTTATCAACATAGATTTTGAGCAAATGAACAATTTTACAAAAAAAATAATCGGCATATTGCACGATTGCGGAAATATCAGCATCGAAAATGATAAAGGTACACATCTTGAATTCAGCCTGAAAGGTAGAAAATGGGAAAATGATAATGGCGATATCTCAACTAAAGGCAAGCATGGTAATTTGCCTGCAGGAGAAGCTTACACTTGTCCCGTCGAGGAAACATTCAATGGAATCGCTTACATTAGCTTGATTGATGATAAATTAGGTCCCGGTATGCTTGAATTTAAAAAAGGTAAACTCGTAAAATGGAAAGGCAAAGGCATTCAATCGGTAATTAAAAATATCGGCGAAGATCAAACAGGCTATATTATAGGAGAATTTGGAATAGGAACTAATATAAAAGCCAAAATATGCCCCAACATGTTGGAAGCAGAAAAAGCCTTCGGAACAATTCATATTGCTATTGGTGATTCCTATGGACTTGGCAATAACGCAAGCAAACATCACTATGATTCGCTTGTTGAAAAAGTTACTATTAAAGCTGGCAACACGCTACTTTGCAAAAATGGCAAATTTCTAATATAGCCATTTTTTTCACAAAAACAGAAATAAACCATTGCTGCTTTTTTACATGTAAAATAATTCAAGGATTAATGAACAATGATAAAAGCTGTAATA
>MFGW01000233.1:23093-30043 GCA_001780385.1 Candidatus Fischerbacteria bacterium RBG_13_37_8
TTGCTAAATAATCTCTCAAAACATTTTCATCTTGCCATAGCATCAGGAGCATTACGCAATGAAATAGTATTTGCATTGAAAAAAATCAACGTACTCAATGTTTTTAAATTCATAGTAAGTGCCGAGGAAGTTCACGAAGGAAAACCTAATCCAGAGATATTCTTCCTGGCTCATCAAAAGCTTCTCTCGATTGAAGAACATTTGATAACAGAGGAGTGCCTCGTAATTGAAGATTCCATACACGGAATTGTTGCCGCTCACAATGCAAAAATGAAATGTATCGGGGTAGCCCATTCATATAAAGAAGATGATCTTAAGATGGCAGATGCAGTATTAACTCACATTTCGCAATTAAACGTAAATCTCATTAAACAATTATTCAATTAATCTTCAAGGCAATTCAATAGCATATCTCCACCAGAATTTCTTTTCATTTCTTCTTATACATATGGTTAGGCAAGGCCTATAATTATCTCGCTCAAAAAGAAGAACCATGTGGCAAGGAGAGAAGGAGGAAAGAGAAAGAACTCCCGGCCACATGGTTTATGAAAGGAGGGGATTATCACTATCATCTTTCATGTGACATCATTATGTATTCCTTTCTCTTTATTCATTATATTATAATATTTCCGCTATTTCTATTCAATTAATATTATAGTATATTAATTCATTCAACAAATTTCAATACACCCTACTATAAGTATTCAATTATCTCCAAATGAGTAGAGAGATTAAGGTTAAGAGTGACTATCCTGCTATCTGTTCCTCGACCTTGACCTTTTTTCCCCTTTTTGGAAGAAAACTGAATACTTACACTCTAATTTTTTTAAGGATAGACAAAGGGAAAATAATCTATTATTATTAAATGGGACAATTTTAGTGTTCTATTAGCTGCTATGCATTCAGTATTCCTGATTTGTACCAATGAAATTAAAACAAAAAATACATTTCATATTTTCGCTTTTAGATTATAATTATTCCCCATTTGCTGCATCAATCTCCTTTTTCACTCTTCTCTCAATATTTCCTTTTTGCATTATTTTGCTAAGTTTCCTTTTTCTTATTTATGGAGTAGAGAATATAGACAACACGTTGCAAATATTGAGTAAATATTTTACTGCTTACGGTATTGAATTAATACGAAAACATATAATCAACAACTTCCAACAATTCCGAGCTAATTTAAATATCTTGAGTTTTATTGCATTAATATGGAGTTCAATGAATCTTTACTCTGCCATAGAATCAGGTATAAATGCTGTTTATGAAATAAAAACAGGACGGGGATTCTTTCACAGCAGGCTAATCTCTTTAATAATTCTTATTTTTTTAATACCCTCCCTTCTTTTTATAGCCCAAGTGCACCTTTTCTATCAAAAAATATGGAATCATATAGGAATAGAAAATTTTTATCTTAGCTTTTCTTTGAGAATAATGATAATTTTCCTTTCTCTTTTTGCCCTGCATTCGCTTGCCTATGTTTTCATTCCCTACAAAAAAATTACTTTTCGCTCAACAATACCTGGTACAATCTTCTCCACAATTTGCTGGGTGCTCATAAGCATTTTTTTTGATTGGTATATCAATAATTACACCTTTTACAACAAAATTTATGGTTCCCTTGCCGCAATTGTTATCTTTCTCTTTTATCTTTATCTCATTTCGACTTTTTTCTTAATGGGAGCCCGTCTTAACGTCTTAAAAAATAAAATTGAAACGGATGCTTGACTGATACGTTTTTCAATCATATAATGAACCAATGCCGAGAAAAATTGGGAAAGTAATTGACAAGAAAGACTCCTATACAATAGGTGAAGTAGCCTCTATACTCGAGATACCATCATACGTACTTCGTTTTTGGGAAACAGAATTTGCTGAGTTGAAACCCCATAAAAACGTTAAAGGACACCGCTTATACAACAATGAAGATCTTGAGATAGCAAAAATAATTAAACGACTAATGCATGAAGAATTATATACTTTGGAAGGCGCTAAAAAAAAGATTAAGCAGCTTCTTCAAAATGAAAATGATAATAATCCCCGCTCCTCTACTCAATCTATTTCTACTCGACATATTCAAAATTTAAGAACTATTAAAAACAAGCTGCTGGTGATATTGACTTTATTAAACAAGAATAGTATAAAATAACAGTGAGTTCATTCGGGACGTGGCGCAGATGGGTAGCGCACTGGACTGGGGGTCCAGTGGTCGGAGGTTCAAATCCTCTCGTCCCGACCATTCTCAAAAGTGCAAAAGGGAAAAAGAAATTAACTGTATTCCTTTACAAAATTACTAAGCAGTTCCTTCTCAATATCTCTCAGATTAATAAACTCAACTCCCATTCCCATCCCAGGCGTCGAATTTTTTACTACCGCCTGTAAACTCAGCTCCTGTCCCTCAGGTAATTTAAATTTTAACGTGATAATTGTTCTCTCAGGACACGGCATGATGCTGTCTACATACGCACCACCAGCGCTTATGTCAGATATTTTTCCTTCATATTTGGCTCCTGCAACACCCCATTGTACTTCCGTGAAATAGGTTATTCTTATATGTTTTCTCCGATCCTCCATGTGTTAAAAATACAACTTTTTTTTAATTTTTGCAAATTCGCCATTACATTTAATGTATTTTTTTAGCTACTAATATGAGATCTAAACTATATCGCGGTATTAAAATACCAGCCCTGTTTAAAACATGCATTAACCAGCGATTCTTCTTCCTATTCCCTTCTCTCTGCAAATAATCCTCCCTGATGCCTCCCTGTCCGGATTTAAGAAGTAACTCCAAATACGTTCCAGCTGCTTTCTCAACCTTGAAACCACAAGCTGGAAGAAATTCTTCCTCTAATTCCCGTAAAGAAAATTCCCTGAAATGATCAGGACTGAAAGGTCTTTCGAGTTTATTCACCACATTTGAAAATCGATCCCTGTTCGGCGTAGTAAATATCGCTATCCCGTTAGGTCGTAATATACGTTTCCATTCTTCAAGTGCTTTGTCTGAATCTGTCATATGTTCTATTATTTCACCAGCAAATATAGCATCAAAAGAATTGTCCTTGAAGGGAAGCCTGGAAGCATCCATAACCAGCCATTTTACTTGCGGATATTCATTCTTTCTTGCTGCCAGCAAAGCATGCTCTATGTCTCCCGCATAAATAGCAAAAGGCCATTTTTCTGAAATCTCAGTAAAAAGACTCCTCCCACATCCTATATCCAATATCTTCCACCCTGATGCTAAATAATAATTGAACAATTTCCTCAGTATTTTTAATTTGTACTCATGCATAATCCATAAAAATGGACCACTATCAGTATATCTGTGCTCACGGTGCAATCGATGATAAAATTCTCTTAATACTGCATAATCTTGAATCTTCATAATAATCGGAACTTCGTATATCAGTTCATTAGTCGTTTTTCTTATTGTCAACAAGGCATCTTGAAGAGGATTAAGACAATAACTATAATTGACCCATGCATCTACTGCCGATTGCCATTTGCCATTAATTTTTGCCCGTACAGAACCAATATGTCTTTCATTTACATCTATCCTGAATTCTATCTCATTTTTGCCTTCATCAAGTCTAAATCTCCACCATCCTAAATGTTCCTCCGGATGCCTTCGTGACATATACGCATAAATGTCTATTGTAAATACAAGCTCTTTCGCCAGCTCTATAATAATATCAACCTGAAATGTTCCTTTTAAATCCTGCAGGTCAAATGAAGTAGCCCCCGTTTTTATCTCAAAATGCTTACCTGATATTTTCATAATGCTTTGCCATCATTGAAATTATTGAACCATTCTTGCCATTTCTATATAATAATTGCTTGACATTACCAGCTTTTTTATACCAGCAATGCAAATATTATAATAAGTACCATCATGAGTACCGCCGTTACAGGATCATTAGCTAAACCCGCAAATTCGTTAAAATGACCAGTTATTTTTGAAATTACAGGAATATATCCAATTATAAATGAAGCTATTAACAAACAAACAAGTATTATTATTGCTATACTGCTGTATCGCTGATCAGTAATTGAATTTTTAGGCATAATTTCTTCGTAATTCAGTTGCCAGGCATTCACCCTTTTATCCAGCCAATTCAGTAATACAGGAACAAGACTTATTCCAAAAATTAAATTATTTAATAATATTATCCATGAAACTGAATAAAATGGTAAACCAATAAGCTGCAATCCCCAGGAAATAACACTTGAACAGACAGCACTTGATATAACCACGATAAATATAAGAAGTAAAAAATCTTTAAAGCGTGAGACCTTTTTAGAAATGTTCCCTTTATATTTCTTCCATATTCTATAGGGCAAGTATCCATATAAAAAATTCCCCGCAAGTCCAAACAAGCTTCCTGGACCAAACTGGCCTGCAAAATCAGCAACCAGATTCCCAATGCAGGCTCCCCAAGCTCCTGCTGGCCCAAAAAATAAACTGCACACAATAGGAAGACATACCGCCGGCCTGATTTCAGTAAATCCCGGTATTATCTGGATCATCTTAAAAGGTAGAAGAAGAGCTGCATACAATCCTGCTGATATGGCTACCAACACTACCATTTTAGTATGCTCCCACATCGATATTATTTCTTTCATTTCAGTCCTTTTCCCTCTTTTCTTTCCAATTCTTTATTGCTTCCCCGCTGCTTCCATGAATAATGAAATACTTAAATGAAAATTTTTGCTTTACGGCAAGAATATCCTTCTCTTTTGACCCACTCTCTTAAAATACTTATAAAATATCCGTCCCAAGAGCTGAAGGATCACCACCCGCTAATGTTTTTACAAGCTCCTCATAAAAATAATTTGTGGCAGATACTATCTTGGGAGATACTCGTTCCATATACATTTTTCGGCTCCTTTCAATATCATCCTTTAATCGTTCAAACAGATCTTTATTTTCTCTCCCTAATGCAACCTGAGCTTCATTATAAAGCTTAATCTCGGATACAAGAAGACGTGCAAAACGCTTGGCTTCTTCATGTAATTTTACATTTTCCTCCACAACAGCAACTTCTTCTACTTCCGTTATTTCCTCCAGACGCTCGGCTTCTTCTATTGCTTCTTGATCAGTAGCATCGACTTCAGCCTCTGGTGAAATTTCTTCAATTTTTGCTTGCTCGGCTTCTTCCTGTACAGAAGCAGTTTCCTTCAACTCTAATTCTGCCTCTTGTTTCACTTCTTCTACTTCTTCTTTCTCCGGTATTACCTCCTCCGCTTTCGCTGCTATTATATTTTTCTTTATTGTAATTATACCTTGTCTGGTTGTTAGTGTTTCTATCGCTAAGCAAGATATGTTTGTTAATAATTCCATATAAGCCAATAATTCTATATCAAGAGGCTCATCGAGAGAATCAACATATAAAAACCCTACGCATCTTCCTTTCACCATTAAAGGAAAAATAACCATATTTTGTACTTCTCTATTTCCCAGTTTCTCTATTAAAATTGAATCACCGGTAAAATAACCGGGACTAAAAGATACATAAGAACAAGTTTGTTGACTATGATAGAATGAACTTCCCTCTATAAAATCGAGCGAAACTTGATTAATATCATTATCATTAAAATTATTTCCTGACAAATGTAAAGATTTCCACCCGACTACCTTATTACCACGCAGAATAAATAAAGCTACTCCATCACATTTACGCGCTATCTTATCAAGCATTATTGAAAGTGCTTCTGCTTGACTTAAAGCTAATTCTAATTCATTCCATGCCTTTTGAGCTTGTACAATAAGCGATTCTTCAGGAGGCAATGGAGCCGGAATTAACGTATTTAACGAAATTGCTAACTGATTAATAGAATCAACAGAAACAGTTTTTTCCTGGATTAATTGGACAGAATGAGTTCTTAGCTTTTCTACAAGATTTTCCTTATATTCATTTAATATATTCATTATTTCATTTTCAAGATGGGCAGCTTTTTCTTTACTTGTATTAGTCCATTTTTCTATGATTTCATTAAAAAATTTTTCTATAATTGGATTTGCAGCTTCTTCAAAGCTCATAAGTATCCTCCTGATATTAGTAATATGAATTATCTAATATACTCATCACTTTGTCAATACTATGATCATGCAAATTTGATTTTCTTGTTTTCCTTGCTCTTATATGCAGTCTTAATCTTACTATTGCTGTTCTCCGATTCACATCACATGGCACAACACATAATGTCCAGGTGCTTTCTCTTTAAGTATAACCGGCTCAGTACACCTCCTGGTGATGTTCCGGCACCTGGCTCTATAGGGACATTCTCCTGCAATAGAATAGTTCACACTATCCCCTTCATGATAAACAGGCTTCCATTTATTTTCCGGTTTCATCGGCGGGATCGCAGAAAGCAACAACTGTGTATATGGATGCAATGCATTGTGAAATATGTCTTTCGTATCAGCTATCTCTATTATTTTACCACCATACATTACCGCAGTCCTTTTGCTGAGATAATAAACAATGTTAAGCTCATGAGAGATCAACAATACTGTCAATCTTAATTCTTTCTGTAGATCTATCAACAGATGCATGATTTGTGAACGTATCGATGGATCCAGAGATGAAACTGGTTCATCTGCAATTATTACCTGTGGCTTCATAGCAATAGCACGTGCTATTGCTATCCTTTGTCTTTGTCCCCCTGAACATTCATCCGGATAGCGCTCCCCTATCGATTCATCTAATCCAACCAATCCTAATATATCAACAACATATCTGCTTAATTTTTTCGAGGGCACCATGTGATGAATTATCAAACCTTCCGCTACACACTCTTTAATCCTCATTCCCGGATTTAATGAACTAAATGGATCTTGAGATACCAACTGAAGCTCTTTTCTTATTTTTTTCATCTGCTTATGCGACAATGCAGTCAATTCTATTCCCTTAAAATAGATCTTGCCCGAAGATGGTTCTGTTATACGGAGT
>MFGW01000233.1:30066-31552 GCA_001780385.1 Candidatus Fischerbacteria bacterium RBG_13_37_8
TCCACTACCAGATTCACCAACCAGTGCAAATGTACTCCCTGCTTCTATCTCAAAACTAACATCATCCAAAGCTCTTTGACAACCTGTAACCATTCTGCCTGCTGATTTAATAATAGGATATTCTTTCGTCATATGCTCTATTTTAATAATGAAAGTTTCTTCCATTTTCATGAATGCACTATAATATTTTATGGTTATTGCCCTAAAAAAAGCAACTAATGATAAAATGCCCGCTAAAAATATTTGAAATTTCCTATATTTTTAGCTTGACTTATTATTCTATTTTTATAATTATTATGATAAAATAGCATTTCTTTTTAATTCCGATTTAAGCACCGACGAGTTTATGCTGAAATGTTCGAAAAAGCAAAATTGCCAGATACTAGAAAATGCAAAAATGAGTAGTCGGTGTCAGATACAATTAAATTAATTCATGGAGGGAACTGTGAAAACATTATTTCTCACGCAAACACAAGTAAAAAATCTAATAAGCCCTGCGGAGGCTAATGAAGCTGTCGAAAAAGCTTTTGAAGCTTTTGGCAAAGGACAAACCCAAATGCCACCTAAATCATATTTGTTTTACACACCATTCAAAGGTGACCTGCGAACAATGCCTGCATACATAGAATCAATAAAAGCTACTGGAGTTAAAATAGTGAATGTTCATGTGAATAATAATGAAAAAAATCTTCCCACAGTAATGGCTACAATAGTATTGAATGATCCGGAAACAGGTTTTCCAATTGCCATTATGGATGGAACATTTCTTACTGCTTTGAGAACTGGAGCCGCCGGCGCAGTTGCAATAAAATACCTTGCCAGAGAAAATGCTGAAAGCATTGGATTTGTTGGTTGCGGTGTTCAAGCATACACACAGATTGATTTGAGCGTGCTTATGCGGAAATTTAAAATAATTAAAGCATATGATATTGATGAAAACAGAAGAAATCAATTCCTTCATTACGTTGAAAAGAATCATGGTTTAAAACCAGAAGGATCAAATGATATAAAAATTGCCTGTAATGCTGATGTTGTCACAACAACTACCCCTGTGAGCACACCAATTGTTAAGAACGAATGGATCAAAGCAGGTACTCACATTAATGCTATTGGGGCTGATGCTCCCGGCAAACAGGAGTTGGAATCTGCCATTCTTCTCCGTTCAAAAATCATAGTTGATAATTGGGATCAGGCCTCGCATAGCGGAGAGATCAATGTACCCCTGGAAAAAAATGTCATTGCTAGAGAAAATATTTATGGTGAGCTCGGAACTATAGTTGCAGGTTTAATGCCCGGCAGAACTTCAAATGATGAAATTACTGTTTTCGATTCAACTGGTTTGGCAGTGCAGGATATTGCAGTTGCTAAAAAAGTCTATGAGAGAGCTCTGATCCAAAATCTTGGAATATCACTAGAAATTTTAAAATAATTGAAATTACATTTCTTGCTGATAAGCAGCCCTTTTCATCAAAGGTTATGCTCAGAA
>MFGW01000233.1:31578-31743 GCA_001780385.1 Candidatus Fischerbacteria bacterium RBG_13_37_8
CGAACATTGGTTATTCTTATATTCTGCATTCTGCATGTAGTAGAAAAGAAAATAATCGAGCAATTATTAATAAGAGCTGGGGCATATTAGCTCCTTTTTCCTTGTTAAGATAAAATAAACAAAAAAAAATTTTAGGAGGAATCAATGAAAAGATTATGGTTATAC
>MFGW01000233.1:31762-36136 GCA_001780385.1 Candidatus Fischerbacteria bacterium RBG_13_37_8
ACTTATCAACCTTCTCCCTAATCCTATTGCAAAATGGAAAATAAGTGAAAAAGCTTCTGGCCAGACTCAATCTTTCGCTACACAGTGGAAATTCAGCGAAGTTTCCCAGAGCTATTCAAAGGAAGATTCAACTATAACAGTAAGCATAAAAGACGGAGCTTACATTCCTATGCTGTACACTGCATTTGCATTTCAATCAGCTTATGAACAAGATTCAACTGAAAAATACCAGAAAGGATTCACTGTAGGTGAAAATAAGGGATTCGAAGAATATTATTATCAGGATAAAAATGGAAAGGTATTTCTTCTCCTCGACCAAAGATTCATAATAGAAGTAAGTGGCAGTGGGATCGACAATAACCAGGTACTGCATGACTATTTGTCCAAAATAGATTTAAAGAAATTTGCTGCTTTTACTAAAAAATAGGATTTTATAGCACGCATAATAAGGAGCACTATTTCTTCTTTCTGATTTGGTGATTATGAACAGAATTGAGAAAATAATATTGTTGTTAGAAGAAGTGTATCCCAATGCCAGGCTTAAGCTCAATTACAAGAATCCCCTCCAGTTGTTAATCGCTTCCATCTTAGCTGCACAATGCACCGATGAAAGAGTTAACAAGGTAACTGCTGATTTATTTAATAAATATACCGCTGTAAAAGATTTTGCAGAGGCAAAAAACGAAGAACTGGAGAAGGATATTAAGCCGACAGGTTTTTTCAGGAATAAGGCAAAAAATATTATTAATGCATGCAAGCTAATAATTGAACAGCACAACGGTGAAGTGCCTGAGAGTAAAGAGAAACTCTTATTATTGCCAGGAGTTGCTGATAAAACAGCTAACATGATTTCATGCAATGCATTCTCAATAGCAAGCGGAATAGTCGTTGATACTCATGTCAAAAGGATAGCATATCGTTTAGATTTGTCAAAAAATACTAATCCTGTGAAAATAGAAAAGGATTTAATAAACATGGTCCCCAGGAATAAATGGATCAGTTTTCCTCATCTTGTGGCCTTTCATGGCAGGAATATATGTAAGGCTCGCAAGCCAAAATGTTTTCAATGTTCAATTAAAGATTTGTGTTATTCAACGGATAAAATAACGTGTAAAGTTACAGCGGGGAGTCACGCATATGTGCAATAAGAAGGAATATTGTGGATTATTTGGTGTTTTCAATGTTGAGAAACCATCAGATATCATATTTTTAGGTTTGTATTCCCTGCAACACCGCGGTCAAGAAAGTGCAGGAATTGCCATTTCAGATGGTACCACTATCTACAGTGAAAAAGGGATGGGACATGTTGCAGATGTCTTCACAAAGAGCGTGTTTGAGAAAATGCAAGGGAACAAAGGCATTGGACATGTAAGATACTCAACTGCAGGTGAAAGTCTTCCTGCGAATGCTCAACCCATCATAGCACATACAAACAAGGGTCACCTTGCTTTGGTACACAACGGAAATCTGGTAAATTCAGTTGAATTGAGGCATGACCTGGAAAGGACAGGTTCAATTTTTGCCACCACCACTGACAGTGAAACGATCCTTCATTTATTAGCCCGTTCGAAAGCAGATCGTATTGAAGAAGCAATTATTGAAACGCTTCACTATGTGAAAGGCGCATATTGTTTTCTCATCCTGACAAATGATAAACTCTTTGCTATTCGAGATGGATACGGTTTCCGCCCACTTTCATTAGGGAAATTACATAATAGTTATATACTGGCTTCAGAGACCTGTGCATTTGATATACTGGATGCAAAATATATAAGAGATATCGAGCCAGGAGAAATCCTGACTGTAAGCAATGAGGGTATGCAGAGCATAATGCCATTTGCTCCAACTCAAAAAGCATATTGTATCTTTGAACTTATATATTTTGCCAGGCCAGATAGTTACGTTTTTGGAAGAAATGTTAATATTGCACGAATTGCCATGGGTAAAATACTAGCCAGAGAATCATCCGTAAAAGCTGATATTGTCGTACCTGTGCCTGATTCAGGTCTTTATGCTGCTTTAGGATTTGCTGAAGAATCAAAAATACCCTTTCAGTTTGGTCTTACCCGCAACCATTACATAGGAAGAACTTTTATACAGCCAAAACAATCAGTAAGAAGCATGGGTGTAAAAGTAAAATTAAATCCAGTCAAAAATATTATTCAGGGGAAAAAAATTATTCTTATTGATGATTCAATAGTAAGAGGTACGACAAGCAAAAAAATAGTAACAATGTTATATGAAGCAGGAGCAAAAGAAGTTCATATGAAACTTAGTTCACCGCCTATGATTGGTCCTTGCTATTACGGCATAGATACTCCTTTTGAAAGTGAACTTATTGCAGCTAATTTATCAATACCAGAGATAAGGCAATTCATTGGCTGTGACTCGATTCAATATCTCAGCTTACAAGGTCTGCTGGATAGCGTGAATGATACAAATGAATTTTGCACTGCATGTTTTACACATAATTATCCTATCAAACATCACATGCAACAATTTCAACAGCTCCGTCTCTTTGAAAAAATTGATCCTTCTCACGATCATTCGTAAAGCAGGATTACCTATTGCTGTGAAGCTTATGCAGAAAAACATTTTCTTTCCTAGTACTATTCACATGCTGATCACTGACCACCGTTCACTGATCACTTATTAAAAGGAGTTTATAATGAAATATAAAGATGCGGGAGTCAATATAAAAAAAGCAGATGAAGCAGTAAATGTCATTAAAAAGCATTTATCTCTATCACAACCGAAAGCAGCGGATAATATAGGCAAATTCGCCGGTAAATTTCCTTTAGGAACAATCCGCAAACAAGGATCATTCTTATATGCAAGTGTTGATGGTGTAGGAACAAAAACAAAACTGATCGCAGCAACAAAAACTTATGAAATTGCAGGGTACGATATTGTAGCCCATTGTGTAAACGACCTGATGGTTCAAGGTGCAACTCCTCTCTTTTTTATGGATTATATTGCAATGGGGCATCTATCAGTTGCAGTAATTGATTCTCTATTTATCGGGATGCTGAAATGTACCAAAGAATGCAATATAGCAATATTAGGTGGTGAAACTGCTGAGATGCCGGGCATCTATCAGAATGATGACTTTGATCTTGTAGGATTTATTGTCGGCGTTGGGAATAGGCACCGCAGTCTGCCTTCAAAAATAACAACCGGTAATATTCTCATTGGTATAAATTCCTCAGGACTCCACACAAACGGCTATTCCCTTGCGAGAAAAATAATTGATGAAAACAATTTAAAACTTGATTCCTATTACCATACACTGGCAGATACACTTAGAAATGCACTCATGCAGCCACATCTATGCTATTATAAAATACTCTCTCCTCTTATTAATAATAAGCTCATTCAAGCTGCCGCGCACATCACCGGGGGTGGCATTAGAGGTAATTTAATAAGAGTTCTCGATCAACACAACAAAGCCATTATCAGTAAAAACACCTGGGATGTTCCAGCAATTTTCCAATTTATCAAACAAAACGGCAAAGTTCCTGAAAATGAAATGTATGCAACCTTTAACATGGGACTCGGGCTCATTCTTATTGTTAAAGAGGAACATATAAAGAAATGTCTTCAACTCATAAAAAATAATTCCTTCAGGGCATACCTGATTGGTAGAATAGAAGAAGGAGAAAGAAATGTCATCTATGAAAAATAATTACGCAAATAATATAGGTATTTTAATCTCGGGCCGCGGAACAAATATGGAAAATATAATTAAAGCCTGTGAAAAGGATTCAATTCCTGGAAAAGTTGCAATAGTCATCAGCGACAATCCCAGTGCTGCCGGTATTGAAATCGCGCAACTACATGCCGTGCCTACAAAAATAATCGAAAGAAAATCTTTTTCCTCAAAAGAAGAATTTGAATCAGAAATTATTAAATGCCTGAATGAGCATCAGGCAAATCTCGTTTGTCTTGCCGGATTTATGAGAATTCTTTCGCCTGTTTTTATAAGAGCTTTCTCTTCTAAAATAATCAATATTCATCCCGCTTTGCTGCCTTCATTTCCGGGACTTCATGCTCAAAAACAAGCACTTGATTATGGAGTCAAAATTGCCGGAGCAACTGTTCATTTTGTCGATGAAGGAGTAGATACCGGCCCTATCATAATACAACAAATAGTCACAATTGATGAAAATGATACGGAAGAATCTCTTTCACAAAAAATTTTGGAAAAAGAGCACCAAATCTATCCCGAAGCCATACGTTTATTTTTTGAAGGAAAGCTTGCCATTGAAGGAAGAAAAGTAAAAATTTCAAAATAACATCCATATCTATCGCTGACTTGACATTTTCTAAGCATTAACGTATAATGAGAGACTTCCTTAAAAGGCAATAACTTGA
>MFGW01000233.1:36148-38685 GCA_001780385.1 Candidatus Fischerbacteria bacterium RBG_13_37_8
TTGATAAAAAGGCTGGTTTCTGCTTTGGAGTAAGAAGAGCAATAGATCTTACCATTAAAGAAGTAAACCAGAATAAGGTTGTTTATACATTCGGACCCCTTATACATAATCCCCAGGAAATAGAACGATTAAAAGATATCGGCGTTAAAGTTCTTCCTGCTATAGACACATACATCGATGGAACAATTATTATTCGTACTCACGGAATATCACCATTAGAATACGAAAAACTTACTCAAAAAGCAAATAGAATAATTGATGGAACATGTCCATTAGTCAAGCGATCGCATACCGTGACAGAAAAACTTAAACAGGAAGGATATAGGATTATTATTATTGGAGATATTAATCATCCTGAAGTAGTAGCATTACTCGGCTATTCAGGAAAAAATACAATGGTAGTAAACAACAAAAAGGAACTTGAAAAAGTTCCCATTGGTGGAAAAGTCGGTGTAATAGCTCAGACAACAATCAGTAAAGAAGTTGTTGAAGAAATACTCTCTTATTTAACAACAAAAGTTCTGGAAGTGAAATATTATAACACGCTATGTGGAATTACCTTAAATCAAAAAAAATCAGCTCTTTCTTTAGCAGAGCAAACAAATATTATCATAGTCGTGGGAGGAAAAAACAGCTCTAATACAACTAAATTAGCTGACATGTGCAAAAAGGTACAAAAAAAAACTTATCTTATTGAATCTGCAAAAGAAATTCAAACTGAATGGTTTCATTCTGATGATATAGTAGGCGTTACAGCTGGAGCATCTACACCAGATTGGATCTTGAGCGAGGTGGTGCATCGAATTGAAACTATCTCAAAGCGTATCAGCAATCATGCAGAACCTGCTAGATTGAATAATAAATCTTATTCTGGAGGATATTATGGACACTACAAATGAAGAAGCAAAAAATGAAATTGAATCAACTGATTCACAATCAAAAGAGGATGCATCATCAAATGATTATGACATAGAAGAATATGAAGCATTAATGTCTCAATACCAGGCTACCTATAAAACTCCAGAAGTAGGAGAATTAATTCATGGCAAACTAATAAGTATTGATGATAAGCATGGAATTATTGATATTGGGCTTAAATCAGAAGGACTCGTTCCTATTTCAGAGCTTAAATCTGCCAACGGAGAACTTGAAGTAACTTTAGGAGACGATCTTGCCTTGATAGTAGAACAAACATCATCAATTGATGGTTGTGCAATACTTTCAAAAAGAAAAGCTGATGAAATTTTAGGCTGGGATACTATTAAGGATTCCTATGAAAAACAAATCTCATTAACCGGTCGAGTAGTGCAAATTGTAAAAGGTGGAGTTATTATAGACAGTGGATATAAGATATTCATACCAATGTCACTTTTCGATATTATGAAATCTAAAAATATTGATAATTTTATCGGGCAGGATGTTACCTTTAAGATAATAAATATCGATTTTGAAAAAAGAATCGTAATAGGTTCAAGAAAGGCATTATTGGAAGAACAGCGTGAAAAAGAAAAGCAAAAATTGCTAAACCGTATTAAAGAAGGAATGATAATTAAAGGTATCGTTAAAAATATAACAGATTTTGGTGCGTTTGTTGATCTGGGAGGTATCGATGGTCTCATTCATAAAAGTGATATCGAATGGGGAAAAGAGGTAGAACCATCTGATTATTTCAATATAGGACAGACAATTAAATCAAAAATAATAAAATATGACAAAGATTCCGGCAGAATTTCACTCGGTGTCAAACAGCTAAAACCGGATCCATGGCTAAAAATTGTAAAAAAATATTCAGTAGGTTCTACAGTTAAAGGAAGAGTGTATAGCTTGATGGATTATGGAGCTTTCGTTGAAATAAAAGAAGGAATACACGGTTTAATTCACGTAAGTGAAATAAGTTGGGATAAAAAAATTAAACATCCCAGTCAAGTTCTTGCAGTTGGAGATGAAATAAAAGCCTATGTACTGAAAATCGATGAGGAACAAAAACGCATATCATTAAGCTTAAGAGAAGTACAACCTAATCCATGGGATCTTTTCAAAAAGAGACATCCCATAGGTTCTCGAATATCAGCAACGGTAAAAAGATTTTCCAGTATGGGAGCTTTTGTTGAAGTGTCAGAAGGTTTGGAAGGTTTCATCCATATCAGAGATATGAGCTGGGCTAAAAAAGCAAAACCTCCATCCGAAATATTAAAAAAAGGTGAAATGATCACTGCTGAAGTATTAGAAATTGTTCCAGAAAGGGAACGTTTGCGCCTCGGATTAAAACAATTATTACCAAATAGCTGGGAAGAATTCTTTAAGAACCATAAGGAAGGTGATCTTATTCCAGGAAAAATAACATATTTCACCGATTATGGCTGTTTTGTAGAAGTTGCAGAAGGTATTGAAGGATTATTACACATTTCAGAGATATCTAATAAAAGAATTCAAAAACCTGATGACATTCTTGCTATTGGTCAGGAAATAACTGCAAAGATAGTCAAGCTTGATCCAGAACAGAAAAAAATCTCTTTAAGCATGCGCGCTCTCGCTAA
>MFGW01000233.1:38740-42924 GCA_001780385.1 Candidatus Fischerbacteria bacterium RBG_13_37_8
CAAAAAGTTACCTTAGGAGACATAGCAGCATCAGAATTACAAAAATTTAAAGACTCATCGAAAAAGAAATAATATCAAGGAAAAAAATGAAAAAAAAGGACCTAGTTGAATATTTAGCAAAAACATATTCTTTGCCCTTCCATACAGCAAATAAAATTGTATCAGTTTTTTTTGACAACATTATCGATACTTTAAAGAAGGGAGAAGAAGTCCAATTAAGAGGCTTTGGTTCCTTTCGGATTAGAAAGAGAAAAGAAAGGCTTGGCAGAAATCCCAAGACTGGTCAAAAAGTAAATGTCCCTTCCAAAAGAGTAATCTATTTTAAACAAGGTAAAGAAATATACGGAAGTCTTAAGAGGCTTAAAAAGTGAAGCATTTATGGACTCCCTGGAGATACAAATATCTCTCTTCCGCCCAGGAAAAGAGCGATTGTATTTTTTGCCTCGCTCATCAATGCATAGAAAAAAAAGAATGTTATGTATTGTATAAAAGTACACATAATCTCGTTCTTCTTAATCTTTTTCCTTATACAAATGGTCATCTTATGATTGCTCCTCTTCAGCACATTGCAACACCTTTAGAAGCTACCCAGGAGCAATTGAATGAAATGACTTTTCTGATGAAACAATCTATCCTCTTCATGAAAGAAATATATTCTCCTGGCGGATTTAATGTGGGTATGAATATCGGGAAATGCGCAGGCGCTGGTTTCTCAGATCATTTTCATCTGCATATTCTACCGCGATGGCACGGCGATACAAATTTTATGGCTACCCTTTCAGAAACCCGCTTGATACCGGAAGAACTGGATATCACTTATGAGAAACTTCTCCCGAAATATAATACATTAATAGAAAATAAGCATAACTGAGGAGTTTTCATGAAAATTGAATTTACTGAAGATCAACTGTGTATTCGTCAAATGGTCAGGGACGTAATGGAAAAAGAAGTATTGCCTCATGTTGAAACATGGGAATCGAATGAACTCATCCCGAAAGAAATATTCCCAACCTTCGCCGAATTAGGCTTATTCGGCATGGTAATTCCAGAAACTTATGGAGGTGCCGGAATCGATTATATTTCATCATGCCTTGTTATTGAAGAAATTGCAAGAATATCAGCATCATTAGCTATTACCATAAGTGTTCATAACTCAGTGGGGTGCTATCCTGTTTTTAAATACGGCACCGATACACAAAAGCAGAAATATCTTCTCCCGTTGATTAAGGGAGAAAAAATTGGTTGTTTCGCCATCACAGAACCGAATGCAGGCTCAGATGTTGCTGCTATTAAAACAAAAGCAGTCAAAGATGGTGATACTTATATACTCAATGGTACAAAAGCTTGGGTTACGAATGGAGGTTTTGGAGGAATTGCCATTATCCAGGCAATCACTGATCCTGCCGCAGGACCTAAAGGTATTAGTTCATTTATCGTGGACAGTGATTCAAAAGGTTTCATTATTTCAAAAAAAGAAGATAAAATGGGGATTCGTGCTTCTGCTACCAATGAAATAATTCTTGAGGATTGCCGTATCCCTTCTGAAAATCTGCTTGGAAAAGAGGGCATGGGAATGCGTATTGCTCTTGATGCTCTTGATGGGGGAAGAATTGGAGTTGCTGCTCAGGCAATCGGTATTTCCGTCGCTGCTGTTGAAAAAGCCTGTGAATATGCTAAAGCCCGAACTTCCTTTGGACAAAATCTGGCAGATCATCAGGCAATCCAGTTCATGCTCGCAGATGCCGCAACTAAAATTGAATCTGCACGCCTTCTGACGCTGAAAGCAGCTTATTTAAAAGATAACAATCTGCGATGCGCTAAAGAAGCAGCAATGGCTAAACTTTTTGCAAGCGAAGCTTCTATCGATGTTACGTACAAAGCTCTTCAAATTTTCGGAGCGTATGGCTATTCTAAAGAATTCCCCCTCGAACGATACTCAAGAGATGCCCGAGTAACAACTATCTATGAAGGAACCTCTGAAATCCAAAGAATCGTCATTGCACGAGAAATACTTAAAGCTCTATAACTTCTTAACATTCACCTTGTTTTATTTTTTATTCATTCCCGTCATTGAAGAAAATAGTTCAGTCTTTTTATAACTTTTAGGTACATCAAATAATGACTTATCTACGTTTTCTTTAGAAATATCATGAAAACTTGATTCCATTACTGAGGTGCTTTCACCCTTTTGCATGCTTGAAGTACTCTTGGTAACAGTGATAGTCTTTATGGGAAAACCAACATCTTTAATTGCAGACATTTGTTTCGCAATGGCTTCATCAAGATCCTTTATGCCGGTTTTGAATGATTGATTTAGAAACATTGCCGATAGCTCTTCTGTCGGTATAGAAAAAGTACCCCATACTTCCTGTGTCTGCTCCACCCGACTTTCCATTTTTACCATTTCTGACTTCATTGCATAACTGGTCTCAATTTTTATATGGTTACACTTGTACGTTAAAACTGTTTCAGCCTCCAGCTTGGTCACCTTTACCTTTTCAACATCTATAGTCATAAATTGAGACATCATTCCTCCAAGAGCATCCAGAGGAAGCTCCATGTAAGTCTTCTCTGCTGGATTTACAATGTACATCGTCTGCACATCTTTTTTATAAAGAATATACGATCCTTCCTTTGCAAAAGGAATCATTGTTCCTTTTACAAATTCCTGTCTTACATTGCCATCCTGAGCATAATATTTTGCTTCAATTGTAGCCGCTTTTCCATCAGTCTTACTCACTATATTGCTTTTCCAGACTAATCCAGCAGAAGCTGCTGAAACATAAATGAAAATCAGCAAAACCAATAGTAAATTAACTTTTTTTAACATTTGTATCCTCCGTATTGATTTTAATATCGCTTGAATTTTTTATTCATACTTAAAAAATGCTAATTATCTCCCCTGCCTTGGCAGGATAATAAAATTCTGTTCTTTGTATGCAATTAGTCCTCCTTATTTCCCCCGCTTGAAAATACCCTTATTCCTTCTCAAGTACTAACACACATCTAAATCCGATATCTTTATCTGCTTTTGAAGCTTTTTCTTTTTTACTATTATGGGCAACAGCTTTATCTGCTCCATCCTTAAAAGAACCACCTTTCAAGATAACTTTTCCCTCCTGCATTGTGCTGGTCCATTCCCACACATTACCAGCCAGATCAAGTATTCCATAGGGACTTACACATTTTTTATGCATATATACTGGAGAGGTATCCTTTATCCCAGATTCCGAGGTATTACATAATCCCCGCGAAAAAGTAGTTCCGAATGGGTAAATCAGACCTTCAGGTCCACGCGCCGCTCTTTCCCATTCTTCTTCAGTTGGTAGTTTCTTATTTTTCCAGTTGCAATAATCTACACTATCCTGATACGTTACATTTATTACCGGATGATCAGCCTTCCCTAATGGATAGGAACCTCCAACCCAGTTTTTCGGCGGCTTGCGTCTCTTCTCTTCTAAAAAATATGAATAATCCCTGTTTGTTACCAATGCTTTATCCATATAAAAAGTCTTTACTTCAACCTCTCTGCGAGTGTTTGCAGCTCCTACAATGGTTATACCACCCTCTACCTCAATCATATTGGCAATCTTTTCATTAAGCGCTTTTTTAGTTTCCCATTCCTTTTTCATTTGATCCAGCTCTTTCTGATATGCCTTGTATTTGTCCTCCTTGGGTTGTAGTTTTAAAGCATCCCGTATTTTGATTTGTGCCTTTTCAAAATTTTCTTTCTTGGCATACGCTTTTGACTCAAGATAAAGCTTCTCTGCTTGCTTTTTATAAATAATATCTTGCTTCTCAAGTTTTATCTGCTGAAATAGCTGATATACTTTCGGCGATACTTCATCTTTATTAAGCTCATACTCCGGTTCTATCATAAAGAGATCGGTAAAAACATCTTTTGCCGAAGAAATATTTCCCAAGGCAATGTGAACCAGCGCCAAATATTTATTGGCTTCTATCTTCTCTTCTTTTTCCATTGAATCTTTCAGTGCTTGATTTAAAAATTGAACTGCTTCATTAAATCTACCACCATTATATGCATCAATGCCACGTTGTAAATTAATATTAGCGGCAAGCAGCCAATTGCTTATAAGCAAAAAAAGTACTGCAATAAAGAATTTCTTTGTATCTTTTATGTTCATTTTTATTTCTCCCTTCTCATCACAAAATTAATAAAATTG
>MFGW01000233.1:42932-51707 GCA_001780385.1 Candidatus Fischerbacteria bacterium RBG_13_37_8
GAAACTCATATTCACTGAAATATTTGAATTTGCTCCTTCCAGTATAGTAACATTTCTTCGTTTTATTGGAAATTTTGGATTCAAAAATTTTATTTCGTGATTTCCTACCGTTAATCGAAGATTGGCAATTGGGGTTTGTCCAACAAATTTCTCATCTACATAAACATCCGCCCATGGCATTGCATTAAGATTAATCGTACCAAAATGTCCCAGGGTAAAATCCCTCTCAAAAGGAATCCCTGGATCAATAAATATCTGCTGAGTTTCATCTATTAAATATTCTTCATTTACCATCCTTAAATCATGAAATCCTGAAAAAAGAAAAATGCCTTGAATTGGTGCCGATCCATAGCTTTTGCCATCAATAGTGACTTTTACAGGAACATTTGTATTAATGCTGCATTCACTAAATCCTTTCATAATTATAGGTAGCTCCCCAATCTGAACATTCTCTATGAAAAGCGGTATGGTTTCTCTATCAAGTGTTACCGTCTCCGGCGAGGATTTTAACCGTGGAATAATGAGCATCGCTGCTATTACAAGGATTATAGCTATTATGCCTCCAAGAAAAGCTTTTGATTGAACTATTCCAACAATATTTTCTTTTATATCAGAAACTTGCCTTCTTGCTATTTTTGGCGATTCAGGCATGCTTGGCATAGGTTTCGGTTCCGGCAATTTTGCTTTCTTGATCGGTACCGTTGTTTTCCGGTGTTTTGCTTGTTCTAAGCCCTGTTTTTCCTGAATTCTGCTTTCCGGCATCATTGGCTGGATTTTCTTCTGCTCTGGAATTGCTTTTTTCTCCGGTGCGTTGCTCACTGGTTTGGCAATTTCTGGCTCTTTTGGAAGCTCCTCCGCAAAATCTGAAGTAATTGCTTCAGTTGAAGCAGTCAACAATTTCCTGCACTGCATACAAATATTACTGCCGGCTTCCTGTTCAAAACTACAAAAAGGACATTTTATGGCAGTCTTTTCAAGTAATTCCCCGGTATCATCCAGTTTCATTGATTCATAGGTAATTAAATCTGCCTTGCTCTTTGCAGTTTCCTGTTCTGCGCGCCTTGGAGATATCTTTTCCTCAATGGTTTCTTGCTTGACAGAAACTGGCTCTGTTGTCTCTGCAGGGGTCTCAATTAAATCTATCCCGCAATTTTTACAACTCACAGCCCCCGGCTCATTTTCTGTATAGCAATAGGAACATTGCACCATTGCCTTAACAGTTTTTTCCGCTTCCTGTATCTTTGTTTCCAGTGGCTCAACATTCGTTGCCCCGGATAGATTTATGCCGCAATATGAACAAAATTTTACCACCGTCTTGTGTGAAGCACCGCATTTCGAACATACCATTACTACATTTGCCCCATCCTGCTCTCGTTCCGATTTTGCAACAGATCCTTCATCAATATCTAGCATCAACCTGAGGAGAGATGCTCCACACTCCGCACAATACTTTTTCCCTTTCGCATATTCAATTTTACATGCTGGACAAACTAACATATTTTATTCAATTACATTATATAGAAAAAAAAATTGCAATGCAATATTACCAATTAAAACTACTCATTTATCAACAATAAACCATAAATAATAGAATCAAAGGAGGTTAAGGTTAAGGAGGAGTTGAGCTTGAGAAGAGGTTAATGTCTAGATTAAGATAAATAAGGTCTTTTCCTAAACCTCATCCTTAACCTCTCCATAACTTCAATCCCAAACTTTTCTTTACCTTTACCTTTACCTCTTTTTATGCCGATGTTATAAATTGACCACTTAAATAACTTTGAGTTTTCGAATCCCGTGGATTCGAAAATACTTCTTCAGCAGGACCTTGTTCTATTAAATTTCCAAGATATAAAAAAACAACATAATCTGCCAAACGTTTTGCCTGTCTTAAAATATGAGTGACAAGAACGATTGTATAATTCTTTCTTAGCTCCAGGAACTTCTTCTCAATCTTTTCTGCAGAAATAGGATCAAGAGCATATGTTGGTTCATCCCCTAATACAATCTCCGGTTCATTGGCAAGTCCCCTCGCTAAACATAATCTTTGCTGCTGACCAACAGAAAGCCTTGCGGCTGAATCATGCAATCGATCTTTGACTTCTTCCCATAAACTTACTTCCTGTAAATAATGTTGAACAATTTCACTCAACTTCTTATTGTTTTTTAAACCATGAATACGCGGACCATATGCAACATTATCATAAATTGACATAGGTAAAATTTGTGGCTTCTGGAATAGCAAACCCATTTTTTTTCTTAACTGGATTACCTCGGTAGAATTATCAAAAATATCTGTATCATCTACAAAAACTTGACCCGTTAACATTACATTATCCTGTAAATCGATAAGACGATTAAAACATTTCAACAATGTCGTTTTTCCACATCCTGAAGGTCCTATTATGGCAGTAATCTTCTTTTCGGGAATATCTATAGTGATATCCTTTAATATATGTGCAGAACCGTAATAAACATTCAGATTCCTGACTTTTATATGTGACTTTGCTTCCATAATATCCCCCTTTCAGGCTATCATAAGATAACACAGTGTTAATGACTAACTTCATTATGCTTATTTTAACACTTGCCTGGTAAATTTTTTTAAAGAAATTCGCGAACCTATGCTTACTATTAAGATAATAATTGTGAGAACGAGAGCGGCAGCATAACCTCTCTGTTGAACCTCAGGAAAAGGTGTCGCCAATTGAAAAAATATTGCTAACGGCAGCGTAGCTACTGGTTTAAAGAGTGAATAGGGCAATAAATCCGTAAACCCGGCAGTAAAAAGTACCGACGCTGCATCACTTATTCCCCTTCCAAAAGAAATAAGAAAAGCAGTCAATATGCCTGGAAATGTTTGCCGCAAAATAACTTTTAAAGAAGTTTCTAACTTTGTTGCTCCCAAAGCATAAGAAATCTCTTTCAATTCGAATGGAACAGTTTTTAAAATCTCATCCATACTCCTTGTCATTATCGGCAATATCAAAAGAGCTACGGTAATTATCGCTGCAAGTAGTGATGCCTGTATCCCCATGAACATCATAAGCGTAAATCCAAAAGCTCCATAAACAATAGATGGTATGCCAAACAACACATCAAAAGAAAATCGAATAATCAGAGCAAAACGTGAGGCTTTCTTTAAATATATATTTAAGTAAAACACAATGGGGAGACTGATCATAAGAGCTAATAATGAAGAAGAAATTCCCAGCAGCAGGGAACCCAAGATAGCATTTAAAATCCCCCCTTCCTTGCCAAGATAATATCCACCCTTCGGTGTTTGAATAAGCATAGCTAAATTTATAGCAGGTAATCCTTTGATGAATATCGTAATGATAATATAAAAAAGACTACCTACCACAATAAATGTGGCAACTTTCATTAACGAAACAAAAAAAAGTTCTACCAGTTTCCTTCTCTTTATCATCGTTCTTTCCTCTCAATATGCAGCAAAATTCCCCACGCAACCATGTTGAATAATGTTGTCATCAATAAAAGAATAAAGGCTGCAAGCAAAACAGCAGAATCATATAATGGAATTGACATCATTTCACCATAAGTATTTGCAATAAGAGCGGGAAGAGGATACGCAGTATCAAAAACAGATTTAGGAAATCCATGAAGACTGCATCCAGCAACCATTAACACCGCCATTGTTTCTCCAAAAGCACGCGTCAATCCTAAAATAAAAGCAGCAACAATGCCGGGACGTGCTTTTTTTAACACCACTCGCCTGGTGGTTTCCCATTTTGTCGCTCCTAAAGCAAGAGATGCTTCCCTTATTTCAAAAGGAACGGTTTCCAATACTTCATGAATTACTGAAATAATGATCGGAAAAACCATTACACTCAAAACTATGCCTCCAGCTAAAGCACTATATCCGGTATAGTTGTCCGACAAAAATGGAAAAAATGTTAATCTTTCACTGAAAAATGGCATGACATAGTCACTAATAAGCGGCACAATAGCAATTATCCCCCAAACACCATAAATCACCGGTGATATGCCAGCTAAAAGATCAATAAGCGGCTTGAGAACCTCTCTCATTCTTTTTGGCGCATATTCAGTTAAATAAATAGCCGTAAGGAGACTCAATGGAATCGCTATTACTATAGCAATTGCCGTCACCCATAACGTACTCACAATAAAAAGACCAAGACCAAAATTACCTTTCGAGGGATGCCATGTCGAAGAAAAAAGCAAATCTCTTAGAGAATGGATTGCAAGTATGGGACTCGCTTTGTAAAACAATCCCATAACGATAAAAAATAAAATACTTATGACAAAACAGCAAAGAATAAACATTATTCTTTGCACTATTAAGTCTTTAAATCTTCTTCTATTCATCGTTATGGTAAATAAATTAACGCAGGCTTTGCAGCATTTTTTCCCTCTCGGGTTTTGTCAATGGCAAACTTGTTCCCACTTCCTCAACAATGCGGGTTCCCTCTTCGGAAAAAGCATATTCTATAAAAAGCTTAACTAACTGAGAAGGTTTTCCTTTAACAAAAAAATAATTTTTCCTCGTTGCAGGGTAAGTGCCCTTATTAATCGCATTTATTGCTTTTTCCCGATTATCATTCACTTCATTTGCATCAGCTATATTGTTCTCATTAACATCAATAGGTACTATTATTAAACCTTCCAATACTGTTCCTTCGCGAGTAAAAATATAACTAAAATTAGTGTATCCAATACCAAGTGGATCCCTTTTAACCGCAGCGATTAATCCTGGATCCCCGTATACACCTACGCCTTTTAAATCCTCTTGCTTTTTATTGTCAACATATTTTGCCCAGGCTGCTGATGCACCACAGGAATCAGACCTGGTGTAAACATGCACTGATTTCTTTTTCGCTCCCCCTGCTATTTGATCCCATGAAGAATAATTTCCTGTAATATAAAGTCCTGTAAATGCCTCTTTTTTTAATCCCTTTCTTAATAATTCCACCCGCGCTGGATTTTTAGCATTAATTATCGGAAATACCGCATCATGAAGTATATATATGGGAACAATTCCTTTATTAATTTCCGCAGGATCAGGTTCACGAGAAACCATTCCTATATCTACAAGACCGGCAATTGCATCAGCAGCACCTTTTCCCGCTCCTCCAGCCGATATATCAACTTTAACATCAGGATATTTTTTTTGAAAACCTTCCCCCCATGCTACTGCCGTTGGATAAATTGCCCATGCTCCAGAAAGCGTAATGGTTCCTTTCATTTCTTCAGAACCTGCGAGCAGATAGTGAACCCCAAAAAGAGCAATGATTAAAACCGTACCAAACAAACGTGCTATTAATTGTTTCATGACACATACCTCCTTTGTAAGCGACGCTTCGTCGTTGCGAGCTTTGCGAAGCAAAGCGTGGCAATCCTTAGCGTTTATGCTTTGATGTACATCAGTGATCAGTGGTCAGCAGTGGCAAACCATTAATCCTTTAATTCTATCGATTAAATAGAGTAATGGGATAAAAAAACATTCTTCCAGCTACCCATCCTCGTTTGCTATCGATGTTCTCAGTAATACATCATGAAGCGTATAATGATCAAGTATGCCGGAAATTGCATTTCTTACATCTTTCATCACTTTTTGCAAACCACAATTTTTTTCTTCTGGGCAATAGACATGAGCGGTAACACTTGCACATCCTAATGGTGCTAACGGTCCATCTATAATGCGTATTACTTGAGCCAGGGTAATTTCTTCGGGAGCTTTATTCAGGGAATATCCTCCCCCTGTGCCGCGGGAGCTTTTCAAAATACCAGCTTTTTTTAATTTAAGCAGGATAGATTCGAGAAATTTTTTAGGGATTCTTTCGCCTAATGATATTTCCTGAATTTTCACAATAGCATCCTTATTTTTATTATAGCGAAGAGCGAGGAAAATCAGTGCTCTCAGTGCATATTCACCGCTTTTTGACAATTTCATAAACTCATCAATTCCTATTTACTACTTATATTCTATATGTTTAGTAGAGTATGATATCACCCTTTTTTACCCCTGTCAACCCCCCATGTTCTCCATTATAATATTGAATTTTCTTTCAACTTTTGATATAATGATCATATGCGTTTACATAAAAAACTTATTGAAATTATTGCCTTCAACATCGTTAATCATTTAATAGAAAAAGAATTTATGGACTGTTCCAATAGAGAATCTGTTATTGAGCATATAGAAAAAATCATTGTTGATGAATTATCGCTTGAAGATAAATTAGATGAGGAAGTACGCCAAATTTTATCCCAATACAGTACACAAATCCAAAAAGATAATATAGATTATCATGAAATGTTTAGAAAAATAAAACGCATTAAAGCAAAAGAGAGAAATATCATCCTCTAATACATGAAATTAAGCAGAGAAAAAATTAACAGGTTATCATCGCTGATTGCTAAAAGTCTTGAAAACAATGAAAATGTTCAGCTTCTCGAAGACTCAAATATTATTCGATTAGAATTAATGAAGCTCCTAATGCAATTATTAGAATGGGATAAGAATCTTGATCTTAAAATTAAAGAAAAAATTTCACAGCAGAAAAAGGTTATCCATGAAGGCAGTCCTGAATGGATGATACTTTATAAGAATTATTATCAAGAAGAATTAAAAAATTATGGTAAATATAAAAAGTAGCTTATTTCTACTATCTTGTAAGGAGGCTCATGATGGCAAATGTTTGTCAGCTTTGTGGAAAAAGAGTTGCAGTAGGTCATACTATTAGTAAAGCGCATAATCTTACCAAAAGAAGATTTAGACCAAATTTGCATAAAATGACCGTTAACAAAGACGGAAAAACATCCAAGATGAAAGTATGCAGTCGTTGCATACGTTCCGGCAAAATTACCAAGGTTGTCCGGGTACCTAAACCTACCTCAATTCAAACTGATTAATCACATTCATCACGTCTACATTCCTATTTATAAAAAAATTGCGGGGGCTTTGTGCGCCCCCGCTATATGTGGGTAGAGGAGGGTGGAGGGATGATGCAATTGAATGAATGCGTTATTATCTCATATTCATATACTCCGCCATACCTAATTCTATTATAATATAAAGTACTTCAGTTCATTTGTCAAGATTAGAAAAAAGAAGTAGCCATCTATTTTGCCTGCTTTCTGCTCAAAAAGAAATAGAGGCATATTCCTGCAGGAACAATAATAATGCTAAGTAATTGAGATGTTGATATTGAATTGTTGAAGACGAAACCACGCTCATCTGACCTTAAAAATTCAACAAAAAATCTTTCTGTCCCCATTAAAACGAGCAAGATACTCACTGCCTGCCCGTCAAATTCCCTTTTTATCATAATAAATACAAGTACAATGAATATCAGGAAAACAGCTACTGATTCATAAATTGGCGCTGGATGTAATGGCACACCAATTGGTGTTCCTACCGTTTCGAATGCATATTGGTCAGTATACACAACAGCCCAGGGCAATGTACAATATGAACCATAACAACATCCTGCTGCAAAACATCCCCACCGTCCAATAGCAAGTCCTAATGCAATACCAGGAGCAGCATAATCAGAAATTCCCCATACTGGCAATTTATGATACTTTAAATAGATAATTGAAACAATCAGTGCTAAAATCAATCCTCCATAGAACACTCCACCTAACCGTGCTATAGCAAAAAGAATTTCTCCCGGATTATGCAGATAATATCTCCATTCTATTAAAAGATGAAATATTTTTGAACCTGCCAGAGCACTGATCACAATATAAAAGAAAAGATCATAAATATTCTTCTCGGGTATACCGCCCTTTTTGGCATAGCGGAAAAAAAGGGCAAAACCTAAAAAAAATGCTATGGCAAGTATTACGCCGTACGTATGTATTGTCAATGTTCCAAAGTGAGAACCAAATATTTTAGAGAAATCAATCTGCAATAATCTCGGATGCATTATTTAGCCTTTTTCATTTCATAAAAGATGATATCTCATCTTTCACAATTATCTTTAATCCTTCACCGTGCCCGTTCTCATTAAGTCTACAATTATTAAAAACACTCCTATAGTAATAAATAAATCTGCTATATTGAATGTAGGCCAATGATATTTGTTTATATGAAGATCAATAAAATCAACGACATGTCCTTGAGTAATTCTATCAAAGATATTTCCAAGAGCTCCTCCCATAATAAATGAAAAGCCGATGGAAAATACCATAGTCTGGCTTCTCGATTTTATAAAATAAACAAGAACAAATAAAAGCGAAACAATAGATACACTGTAGATAATAATTCTAAGCATACTATTTTCAGTATTAGATAATATCCCGAAAACAAAACCGCTGTTATGTACAAGAACGAATTCTAGAAAGCCAGGAATTAGTTGATGCGGTTCATCAATTAAAGAATATGCAACTATTTTTTTTACAATTTGATCCACAATAAACACGACGGCGGCTATGGAAATAAAAAATATTGTACGATGTAGTTTGATACTTGTTTTCATTATCCGTTCATTGTAATGCAATGCCGGATTATTTTCAACTGCAAAAATAATTAAAATCTGAAAAAATATGCAAAATAAGTATTGACTCATTGAAAATATATGGGTACAATAGATTTCTGGAAATAATAAATAATAACTTACAGAGGAGGTATTTATGTCATTGCTTTACGAAAAGCTATCCAAAAAAATCCCTGCATGGCGCGACGAAATTAAAGCATTGCAGAAAGAATTTGGTGAAAAAGTAATCTCTCAAGTCACGGTTGCTCAGGCATACGGTGGGATGAGAGGAGTAAAAGGGCTTATTTGCGAT
>MFGW01000233.1:51713-52014 GCA_001780385.1 Candidatus Fischerbacteria bacterium RBG_13_37_8
GAAGTTCCGCCGGATAAAGGACTGATTATCAGAGGAATTCCCGTAAAAGATCTCAAAGACAGGCTTCCCGAAGAAGTATTCTGGCTTTTGCTTACTGCTGAACTACCCAATAATGCAGAATTAGCTGAAATAAAACAAGAATTCCTCAAGAGAAACACCGTACCTGCTTATGTTTGGGATGTATTAAAAGCAATGCCAAAGGATTCCCATCCAATGGTAATGTTTAATACGGCAATATTAATAATGGAGAAAGAATCTATTTTCCGTGAAAAATATGATGCTGGCATGAAAAAAGATGAAT
>MFGW01000233.1:52054-53583 GCA_001780385.1 Candidatus Fischerbacteria bacterium RBG_13_37_8
CAAACTCCCCAATATTGCAGCGGGAATATATCGTATGCGTTTTGACAAAGGACCACGCATTGAATCAGATCCCAAGCTTGATTGGGCTGCAAATTACGTTCACATGCTTGGATTGAAAGATCCAAATGGCGAATTTACAAAATTAATGCGTCTTTACCTCGTACTGCATAGCGATCATGAAAGTGGTAATGTATCAGCATTTTCAGGAGCTACCGTTAATTCCGCCCTATCGGATCTTTACTATGCACTTTCAGCAGGCTTAAACGGATTGGCTGGACCGCTCCATGGTCTTGCAAACCAGGAATGCCTGGATTGGGTTTTACAAACTACTAAAAAATTCAATGGAGTTCCCACTGAACAGCAATTGCATGATTACGCATGGGAAACATTAAATTCAGGAAAAGTCATTCCTGGTTACGGACACGCCGTGTTAAGAATCACTGATCCTCGTTTCGACGCATTCCTGGAATTTGGAAAAACCTACTGCGCCAGTGACCCGGTTTTCGCAACCGTTGCCCGCGTATTTGACGTAGTACCGAATGTTCTTAAAGAAATACAGAAAATCAAGGATCCATGGCCCAATGTTGATGCCGGATCAGGTGCCCTTCTCTATTATTATGGCATGACTGAATTTGCCTATTACACCGTGCTCTTCTCCGTATCAAGAGCCCTTGGTATCTGCTCCCAATCTGTCATTGCACGTGGAACACAAATGCCTATCACAAGACCAAAATCTGTCCCTACCGACTGGATTAAGAAAGAAGTTAAAAAATAATTACTGCATTCTGCACGTTCTGAAAACTATATCATGCCTCTCTTTCTTCCAGAGAAAGAGAGGCATTTTTTTATTAAATATACTTGCTCCCCTTCTTAAACACATCAATATTATTTTATAAAATAAAATGAGGGGAAAGAATTTCTTAGCAAATTTCTTATCGAATCCTTAGCGTCACATCAGACGGGCTAATATTAACAATCTCAAGTGCTTCTTTAAACTCATCAGGAAAAACGACTATTGCTGGACTGGAATGCGTACCAGGGGAAAGATTCCCCGTCTCTATCTTAGCGAGAAAAACTTCAGTATTGATATTATCCATAAATCTCATCGAACCCCTGATAGTTATATCTACATAATGCGGTGAATAGGTTACTACCTTAGCTTTATCGGATAGTTCCACCTGCACTTTCTTTATCAGCTTTTCCACCATTACTTCTTCAACATCCAAATGAACATTTACAGATGTTGATTGAAGAAATCTTATTCCAGGTATTTCTCCACTTATTCCTACAACAAGATCTCTATCCCTGTCCAGGTCATTTACATTAATCGGATCAGTATTTATATATTGCAACTCATTGATCACGGTTTGAATTCCTTCTATTAAAACTGTATTCGGTTCAAGCCTTGATGAAGCTAACATATATCCATAGGCAAAATTACCCTGAAGAACTACTTTTATGGGTATTTGTTTCCTCGCTACTACATCAAATATTATTTTTGTGGCGGGAGGATTTACTTTTTTTACTGT
>MFGW01000233.1:53640-57923 GCA_001780385.1 Candidatus Fischerbacteria bacterium RBG_13_37_8
AAGAAGGATTGAAAAAATTTTTAACTCAATATTATTGACTAACAGTTGCCTGATTTTGAGCATCCTGAACCTTCATATCTCTCTTTTTTTTGCCAAATAAGAATTCAATAAGAAGTGATTGAAGTGCCTTCAATTCAAGATTTCTTTTTATAGCACCGCTGCAAACAAAACTTATTATACCGGTCTCTTCTGATATGACAATAGCAATTGCGTCAGTTTCCTCAGTTATACCTATAGCCGCACGATGTCTTGTCCCTAATTCTTTTGCTAAATGTGCTTCGGTAGTTAATGGCAAGTAACATGCAGCAGCAGCTATTTTATTTCCCTGTATGATGACAGCTCCATCATGCAAAGGACTTTTTGGCATAAAAATACTTAAAAGCAAATCATAGCTTATTACTGCATCAATAGGAACACCGGTTGTTATATAATTTTTTAATCCTATCTCTCGTTCAAATACCAGAATGGCTCCGATTTTCTTGGATGATAGACTCTCCGCAGCTAAAATAATGTCTTCCACAAAATCAGCTGGAAATTTTGTCCTGCGTTTGAAAAACGGGATTCCAATATTCGCAAGAGCCATTCTTATTTCTTGCTGAAATAATATTATAATTGTTAACACAAAATAACCAAAAAGGTTTTTCAATAACCAGTGCAACGACCGCAAATGTAAAATTTGTGATGCGTAATATATCCCTACTAAAAATAGTATCCCGATCAACATTTGCATTGAACGGGTACCCTTTAGAATAGAAAGAACATAATAGATAAGCACCGCTATCAGTATAATATCTAAACTATCTGTCCAGCTAAATATCATGTTCCCATATTCTCGGCTATGTGCCGCTTAAAATTGCACTAACTACTTCGAGAGCATCTTTTATCTTTTTGACATCATGCACTCTGATAATCATCGCACCTTTTAACAAAGATACTATGCATGATGCAATAGTACCCGACAATCTATCCTGCGGACTTAGCTCTTTATTTATAGCTCCAATAAATGATTTTCTTGAAGGACCTACCAGTATTGGAAAGCCCAAACTTCTTAATGCATCCAATTTATAAAATATTTCAACATTGTTTTCAAGTAATTTTCCAAATCCGATTCCCGGATCGAGTATTATCCTCTGGGCAGCTATTTTATTGCTTGTCAAAACATGAGCTCTTTCCTTGAGCCAACATGCTATTTCATATAAGACATCCTTATATTCCGGTTCTGTTTGCATTGGTTGCAGGGTTTTATGATAATGCATCAAAACAACAGGAACATTGAAATCCGTCACTACTTTGAGCATTTCTTCCTTGTCCATAGTAAGTGCACTGTTGTCATTAATTAGTTCTGCACCATTTTCTAAAGCTATTCTTGCAACTTTTGCATAATAAGTATCTATGCTTACAGGAATCCTGAGTTTTCCCTTCAGATTCATCAGTACAGGAATTACTCTGTCAATTTCTTCTTCTGCACTTATTTGAGTGGAACCTGGCCTGGTTGATTGACCACCTATATCTATTATATCAGCTCCTTCTTCTTGCAATTGAAAAGCATGTTCTATCGCACGATCCTTATCAAAAAACCTGCCGCCATCATAAAAAGAATCAGGTGTAATATTTAATATACCCATTAAGAGAGGAAAACCAGTTCGCAAAATCAGCTTGCCACGAGGAATGTGCAATTCCCTCCTAACGGTTCGGTAATTATGCCATATTTGTTCTAATTCACCGGAAAGCCTACCTGCAGGGCCTCTTTTCATCTGAATTACTTCTTCTATATCTTCCACGTTGCAATCAATATCTAAAAATAAGAGATCACCTGCACTTGCTATCTTTGAGCATATCTTTTTCTTTAAAAAATATCTATTTAATGACTCTAATACTGCATAATCATCAAATATTTTTAATTTTAACGTATAATCGAGGAAAAAGGGAGTTTGAAAATTGGAATGTACAAGGATTAATTTTTCGTGCATCTTATATGCCAGTTAATTCTCATTGAGTGTAAGGACAGGATTAATGGGCATTTCTTTTTCATTTTTTTCTTCGGCAGCGGATTCTGAATCCTTTATCAGATCAGCCAATGCACCATTTTCACATAGCATTTTTATTTGCCCAGCATCGAGCACTTCTCTTTCCAATAAATTCTCAGCTATAAGTATCACTTTTTCTCTTGCTTCTTCTATAATGTTCTTCGCTCTTCCGTAAGATTCTTCAATGATTTTTTTGATTTCTTTATCAATTTTTTGAGCTGTTGCTTGACTGTATATTCGTTTAAAATGGTGATCGCTGCTCATGGGAGTTTCATCCTCATTCTTGCCAAAAGCGAGTGGACCGAATGTTTCGCTCATACCCCATTCGCACACCATCCTTCTGGCAAGTTCAGTTGCCCGTTCTAAATCATTGGCAGCTCCTGTTGTCATTTGTCCTAAAAATAATTCCTCCGAAATCCTTCCCCCTAATAAAACACTTATTAAGGCAAGCAAATATTGTTTGCTGTAATTATATTTATCATCAAGAGGTATTTGCTGTGTCAGACCAATTGCTTTGCCCCTGGGTATAATAGTCACTTTATGAATAGGATCCGCTTCCGGTATTTTATATGCTACTATAGCATGACCAGCTTCATGATAGGCAACAATTTTTCGCTCTGCATCATTAATAACCATTGTCTTTCTTTCCGTTCCCATCATTACTTTATCCTTTGCAAATTCAAAATCTTCCTGTAACACTTTCTTGCGGTTATAACGTGCAGCATTCAGAGCAGCTTCATTAACCAGATTTGCTAAATCAGCTCCCGAAAATCCAGGAGTGCCGCGTGCAATTATGGTAAGATCAACTTTCTCATCAAGAGGCACCTGTCGAATATGTACCTTTAAAATTCCTTCTCTTCCTCTTACATCAGGCATCGTTACTTCAATTCTCCGGTCAAATCTGCCAGGACGCAAAAGCGCATGATCTAAGACATCCGGCCGGTTTGTAGCAGCAACCACGATGATTCCTTCATTGCTCTCAAATCCGTCCATCTCAAATAATAATTGATTCAGCGTTTGTTCACGCTCCTCCTGTCCCCCTCCTATTACTATTCCTCGATGTCTTCCAACAGCATCAATTTCATCTATGAATATTATGCAGGGTGCATTTTTCTTGCCCTGATCAAAAAGATCCCGCACACGCGATGCCCCTACACCAACAAACATTTCTACAAAATCTGAACCACTTACAGAAAAAAATGGCACGCTCGCTTCTCCAGCTATTGCTTTTGCTAATAACGTCTTGCCTGTTCCTGGTGACCCCTCTAATAATATACCTTTTGGTATTTTTCCACCTAATTTTTTAAATTTGCCGGGATTCTTCAAATACTCAATTACTTCTTTCAATTCCTCTTTCGCTTCTTCAGCTCCCGCTACATCATTAAAAGTTACCTTCTTCTGATTTTCCCCAAATAATTTTGCACGGCTCTTGCCAAATGATATTGCTTTAGAACTCCCCGATTGCATTTGTCTTAAAAATATTACAATGAACACCAATAATAATACAAAAGGTAATGCAAAAATCAAAATGGAAAAAAACGATTGTTGCTTTGGCTTCTTTGCTTCTATGATTATGCCTTTTTGCCTTGCCCATTTTATCAAATCGCCATATTCGGTCGTTGGAGAGGTAGATTTAAATTTGTGACTATTATGAAATTCGCCTTCTATTTCATACCCGCTGAATGTTATGCTCTTGATTTCACCTTTCGATATCCTGTCTAAAAAATCTCCATATTTCAGGTTCATCTTTTGCATTTGATCACGCGTAAGCAAACCATACGCAACTATTAATGTAATAATTACCAATATCCAAATTATTAATGCTTTCAATTCTATTACTCCCTTTGTATCCTCATTCTTTGTCTTCCTCCCGCTTCCGGACATCATCTTCGCTCTTCATAACTACACCAATGTAAGATAAATTCCGGTACAATTCATTATAATCCAAACCATACCCTATGACAAAATAATCAGGTATTACAAATCCTACATAATCCGCCTTGATATTTATCTTTTTGCGCGATGGTTTCTCAACAAGCACGCATACCTTTAATGATAAAGGTTCCTGCATCTCCAATTGCTTCATTAAATAATCAAGGGTAATTCCTGTATCAAGAATGTCCTCTATTATTAACACATCCTTTTTCTTTACATTCAATTCTGTCGACAATCGCAATTCTACTTCTCCCGTGCTCTCTTTCCCTTCATAGGAATGCAATTCAACAAAATGAATGGTAAGCGGAACAGATACATAAC
>MFGW01000233.1:57929-61542 GCA_001780385.1 Candidatus Fischerbacteria bacterium RBG_13_37_8
AATCAGCCATGAAAAATAGACATCCCTTTAATACACCAATAATATATAATTCCTTATCCTTGTAATCTTCATTAATCTTTTGCGCTATTTGCTTAATTTTTTCTCTAATTACTTCCTTTTTATAAAGAGGTGTCACTTTTTCAATCATTTATTAACCTCATACATAGAACCTTGTTTGTTGCTTCGGTTACCTTGTAATCATCATGTATTCCTGCACCTAAAATACCCACTATCGTTCCTCTTGATTCAATAATTATTAATTTATCCCGCTCTGAACGTGCAATCTTCTTGTTAATAAAATAATCCTTTAATTTTTTTCTTCCAGGTGCTCCTAATGGCTTAAATTCATCTCCATTTCTTCGGTTCCTTATTGTAAGCTCCTGTGCGCATTTGCTAAAATCAACATACAAAACTGATGTGCAGTTCTTCATTTCCTTTATTTCTACCGGCGAAATTATTGATAATTCTATTTCTTCAGCCACTTCTTCAATAAAAAACCTCACTGGAACTCGCATTCTATATTCGAACTTCTCTATTTTATCATAAAAACCTTTAGAATAAAAGACCACTGCGTCATTTCTCATTCTGACCCGTATCAGATTCGGCAAATGTAAGACGTTTTCCTTATGTATTGTGTTCAGCTTCTTTAATATAGCTTCAATATGTCTAAAATGCAATCTCCTTGTGCTATGAGCAACATGTTTGTACAACAACCGGATTATTCTCCTCTGTATCCCTACTGGAAAACACGTCATTATCTCAAGGGGAAATGATATTCGGCTAGCTTCTTTTTTTGCCCATAGATTCATATATTTTTGACAGATTTCATTAAGAATTGTTCCCTCATCCTTGAAAATAAACGAAGTACTGAATAATACCTCTACTACACTGGGATTAAATTCCTTCTGAAGATACGGTATGAGCATGTTCCGTACCTTATTTCTAGTGAATGTCATGGAATAGTTCGTTTCATCCTCTCCATAAAGTAATTTATTCTCCTCGAGATATTCCATAATTTCATCACGGCTTATATTTAACAACGGTCGTATAATTCTATTATCGCTGCGGTATGTCATCGCACTCAGTCCCTCTGTTCCTGCACCTCGCAGCAAATTTAATAAAAAAGTTTCAGCCTGGTCATTCTTATTGTGAGCAACTGCTATCTTTTTGCATCCATTCTGTGAAGCTTCTTCATAAAATACTGCATATCGAAACTCGCGCAACGTTTCCTCAAGATTTGATGACTGATATTTTTTCTCTACTGACATTTTTCTTACCTGACATGCAATTCCGAATTCCTTGCAGGCTGAAAGTACTATTCTCTCATCTCTTTCTGAATCCATTCCTCTTAATCCATAATTAATATGACAAACCATCAAGTCCAGCTTCATTTCATCCCTTATCTTATAAAACAAATGAAGCATCGCTATAGAATCAGCTCCACCGGAACATGCAATCAGAATCTTCTCCCCCGGTTTTACTTCACACACACTGCAAAGATTATTTAAAAATATATTCCTTACCTCATTAGCATTCATATTCATTGCAGTGTGATTATACCTCACTTTTCTGAAATAGGGAATAGGGAGAAATATTGCGCTATTAGGATTGATATTGACATTATTAAGGAAGAAATATACTATATGCAAGTGCGGCGGTGTAGCTCAGGTGGTCAGAGCATGCGGCTCATATCCGCAGTGTCCGGGGTTCAAATCCCTGCACCGCCACCAATCCCCCATTCCCTTTCACTCGTGACAGTCCTTGCATTTTTGCACTAATAATTGCATTTTTGCATCATCTGCAGTTTTTATTCCGTGACAATCGAAACAGTTCAAGCCTAAATCATCAATATGCATTGAATGATTAAACTCGGTGCCGGCTTTAAATTTCAATACTGCCGGGATACCATCTTTTCCAAGCATTATGGGAGATTTGATGCCGGCATGGCAACGTTTGCATTTATCCGGTTTCTCCGTTTTGTGGTGACATGATGCACAACCTTCCTTTTTGAACGTAACCGGCATCTTGAACTTGTCTGGTTCATGTTGATTATGGCATTCAAAACAAACAGTTTTATTTGAAAAAACATGAATCTTATGCGAAAAATCATTCCCCAATGCAGTAACTTTCGCTTTCTGAATTCCAAGGTGACAGCCCCAGCAAGGCACATCATATGGTATCTTTTCAGGATTTAAGGGACTCTTCTGCTTGCCCTCCTGCTCCAACGCTTTATTTACCAGCTCAATTGTCTCATTGAGTAAATCAGAACTATATTCGACATTATGAATACCTATGCCTTGCTTAACCATCTTTAAATTTGCATCAGCTTCCTGCATATATTCATTATTCCGATTCACCTTAGATAGTGCAGCGGTATACACTTTTTCAGTTTGAGCCATGAGATCCTGCAAATAATTTTTCCAGGTAAAGTATATTTTTCTAAATGAAGCGCCATGACATGCCATGCAACTTATCTCATTGGCGTTTGCAACAGCAGCTCCTTTTTTAGATGGCAGGAAATGACATCCCTCGCATCCCACACCTGCATGATACATAATGCTTGGTCGCGGATGAACTTCCTTGCCTGCTATGCCTACATACAGATCCCTTTGATACGAATGACTTTCAAAATGGCACTTCGCGCACGGTGGAGCTGCTAATTCCAACCGTTCATCGCTCTTATGAATTATTTCTAAATGACATTGGTTACATTCGACTTTATGCTCTGTCACATGTGCCTGGTGCAAACGTTCAATATTATTGAATTCATTTAAACGCACAGGGTCATTATGGCAGGTATAGCATCTTTCTTTCAGTACAATCCCATCTCCTCTAATTACTGAAGCATGACACCATTCGCATTTCATTGCATATTTTTTTACCTCGGCATGATTAAATGCTAAATTACTTCTTGTCATTACCTTGTCTGGTATTTCATGGCACAAAGTGCATCGTGCGGAAGCCTCATTGAATTTTTGATCCTTGAAATGACAAATGAAACAGGTTGACTCTGTCACTGCAATATGACTGCCCTGCACAATTTGTGAATGACAAGAGGTGCAGCGTAACTTTTTTCCTCTCTTCATCTCTGTCAAATGCACACGGTGATCAAAAAGTACATTTTGAAATAATTCAGTTCCTACAAGCAGGCGACGTTCATGACATTTCAAACAGCTTTCATCTTCTATCTCTGTCCATGGATTTGTTCCGTAGGTAGCGGTTACATATTTAACGAGCATGGAAAGCGCTTCATATTTTTTCTGGAATTCCGATGTGATCCCTGGCGGGATATGACATTCAACACATGCTACCGCACGATGCGATGAAGTCTGCCACGAACGATAATAAGGCTCCATGATATGACAGGTGCCACAAAATCGCGGCGTTGACGTCATCTGCATGGTGAAAACAATGAAAAGAAAACCAAATGCAATTAATAATATTAGTATAAAAGAAACAGAACGTATTTTTATCATGAACTCTCAATAGTATCTTTGGTCTTACTGTAATAATAAATAACCATTACTGTTATTAAAATATAGAACCAGAGTGCTACAAGAATAATTTTTCGATCTCCCAATTCCGATTTCTTTTCATGAATTTCGGATTGTAT
>MFGW01000234.1:0-1168 GCA_001780385.1 Candidatus Fischerbacteria bacterium RBG_13_37_8
CAGGCAACTTAACGCTTGAAGATGGATTTATTGCTTCATTGAATTGGAAAAATAAGCTACTGCCAACCATAACGCAGGATGAAAACGGACAGGTCCTTATGATGGCATACAGCAATAAAGATTCGGTTCGCAAAACATTTGAAACCGGGAAAATGTGGTATTTTTCACGTTCACGCAATGCTTTATGGATGAAAGGGGAAACATCGACAAATACCCAGGAATTCATGCGTGCTCGAATGGATTGTGATGCAGATACTATACTTGCAACAGTTAAACAACATGGTGTAGCATGCCATACCGGATCATATTCATGCTTCGGCGAACAAAAATTTTGTCTGAATGAATTATACGATGTTCTCCTTGATAGAATACAAAATCCTAAAGCGGGTTCATATACCGCTACACTTACCAATGAATTGCTTAATGAAAAATTAGCGGAGGAATCCCAGGAATTAATTGAGGCAAAGACTCGTGATGAAATTATATGGGAAACAGCAGATGTTCTTTATTTTCTGACCGTATTACTTGCAAGGAATAATATCAAGCCAGGGGATGTATTATTTGAATTACGCCGGCGGCGTAAAAAATGATTGAGGGATGTATGAAAATAATAAGAGGCTGTGATTTAACCGATGATTTTTTTGTGTACAAGGAAATGGAATATATTGAAATTATTCGCGAAATTCTCAATAATGTAAAGCACAATGGCGACTGTGCGGTAAGGAAGTATACGCAACAATTTGACCACGTGGCATTAGAAGAGATGAGAGTGCCAAAGAAAGAAATCGAGAATGCGAAAAAGCAAGTAGAACATTCATTCATGCTATCAGCAAAAAAGGCATACAGGAATATAAAGAAATTTGCATGCAGGCAACTCGAGCAATTCAAATCATTTGAGGTCGAGATAGAGCCAGGCGTAATGGCTGGACAAAGAGTAATACCAATAGAACGCGTGGGAGTGTATGTTCCGGGAGGAAGGTATCCGCTTATTTCAGCATTACTCATGTGTGCAGTTCCAGCACAAGTAGCAGGAGTTAGAGTAATTACGGTATGTTCTCCGCCTACCTTTAACAGCAGTATACATCCGGCAATCCTGGCGCTTGCAGATATGATAGGTATCGAAGAAATATACAGGATAGGGGGGGCACAGGCAATAGCAGCCATGGCA
>MFGW01000234.1:1220-1721 GCA_001780385.1 Candidatus Fischerbacteria bacterium RBG_13_37_8
AATATGTGACACTGGCAAAGAAAGAAGTATTCGGTGCAACCGGAATAGATTTTATTGCAGGACCAACAGAAATAATGATCATCGCTGATGATAGCGCTGACGAACGATTTATTGCGGCAGACTTGTTAGCGCAGGCAGAACATGATGTTGATGCTGTACCAGTACTGGTAACAACCAGTAAAATAATTGCTGAGCGTGTAATAGATGAAATAGCGCGGCAGCTTGAACAGCTTTCGACGAGAGATACAGCACGCATTTCTTTAGCACGAAATGGTCTTATTATTCTCATTGATTCAATCGAAGAAGCGATTGAGATTGCTAATAAAAAAGCGCCGGAGCATTTAGAATTGCAGATAAACAAAGCGGTCTTTTATGCAAAGAAATGTCTGCATTATGGCAGTTTATTTATTGGCAAGTATGCTGCAGAAGTTCTGGGAGATTATACCAGCGGCTTAAATCATACGTTACCAACAAATCTAAGCGCACGGTATAACAGCGGCT
>MFGW01000234.1:1817-2141 GCA_001780385.1 Candidatus Fischerbacteria bacterium RBG_13_37_8
TTCCGATAAGTGTCCAAGCGGATGGGAAAGGTGCATCATAGGCACTGGAGCCGTAAACCTTATAATGAAGCAAATCAGAACAATTGACTGAAGTCCAGCTCAAAATCGCATTGTTACCGGATTTTGCCACGTGCAGCGTGTTGCCAACACTTGGACATGGTATCAGATCAATAGAGTCAAGAGCCGGAACACATGTGTTGACGCCCGGTGTGGAAGCGGGAGGAATCGCATCATTAGAGGCTATTACCCTGTAATAGTAGGTTGTTCCTGGAGTTGTTGAAGTATCAAGATAGCTGGTAATATTTTCGGGCAAGTTTGTTGCTA
>MFGW01000234.1:2204-6061 GCA_001780385.1 Candidatus Fischerbacteria bacterium RBG_13_37_8
TTGTGGAATACTGTCCCCATGAGCATGGCTGATACCAAGTAATTTCAATTCCCGGCGTGCAAGGATCCGCATCAAGGGCACTAGTAATTCCCATGAAAACCGGAGCTTCTGTACCTCCGCATGCACAGTAAAGACCCCCGGTATTTGCATATGGCAAGCCGCCCCAGACAATCATTTGCTCACCTATCCATACCGCAGTATTGCCTGTCACTGCAGGGGGAGCATTCGTGGTTGTCATAGGTGTCCAAATATCACTAAAGGGATTATAGCGGGCACCCTGATTTGTTCCTCCACCCCAGGAAAGCATTTCAGCTCCGGTCCAGACTACAGGACTTCCTGGCGATGCACCAGTTGTCGATATTGACGCCCAGGTATCAGTAACAGGATCATATTTTTTTGCACCGGGCCATACTATCATATCCGTGCCAGTCCATACTGCAGAATGACCCGATTGCGCTACCGGGGCATTATCAGTGCTGATTGAGGTCCATGAATAATCCTCAGGATTGAAACGATATCCTGTATTGAATTCAAGATCTGATTCTGAGCAATTGCAATTTTCTCCACATTCGACGGGTGGGTAACATGGAGCACATGAACAATCTGAAACCATTTCTCTTCCTCCCCACATAATAGCTTCAAATCCATTCCAGATAACTGAAGCATCAAATTTTGTAAAGGGAGATGATATCGTATCAAGGTAGTTTCCCGGATTGTACAGAACTGCAGAATTCGTTGCATAATTTCGTAGATAATAATTAATTTGTGGAAGAGGAAAACTTCCACAAGGTGGCGCATAGCACTTCCACAAGCAGAGTCCATTAATAGAATTACATGTATCTGTCCATCTCCCTCCAAAAGCAAACATTTCGCTCCCAGTCCAAACAGCTTCATGGTGCATTCGGGGATCTAACAATTGATAATATGTCCAGACATTCGTTGTGGGATTATAGCGATATCCTCCCATGACATACCGGAGCGGATTTGCTGAAATCCACGTATCCCAACACATCCCATCAAGAAAGCACACGAAATCACTACCTCCATAATAAATTACTTCACTCCCGGTCCAAACAGCGCTCATTCCTGCTCCGACATATTTTGTCTGGACTGACCATGAAGCAGTTGCAGGATCATAACGCCCCACCGTGTTAGCATTTAAATACAAATCCCTTTTTCCACCTGCAATTATCATTTCGCTTCCTGCCCAGACAGCGCAATGCTCATTTCGGGCATCTGGTACCCCTGACATTGATGTCGGGGACCATGTATCATTTACACAGTTAGTAAGAGTGATTTGGGGTAATTTGTAGGTAGCATCTATTTGTTCCTGGAATACAGGGATTGTCTCCCTCACACTATTCCACCATTCTTTAAATGATTTCTTATTTACTGATTCTGCAGGTATACCACTATCATCTTGAAACCAAGGATCTCGATGATACATCTCCCACAGTAGCCGGTCTGCAAGGAGCGGGCGCACAAGACACTCCGCAACGAGCACGGGATCATTATGCAATACCTCCCAGAGCTTCTGAAGCATCGCTGGTCTTTTAGTATCGCGAGCCATCCGATCAATCTCAGTTTGCAAGTCATAGGCGCTGATTGTTTTTCTCCAATAGAATTGCAACGCAGTGGTTTTACGGAGATAATCTTCTACTTTTTGCCTTAATCCCTCTTCAGTCACTACTTCCTGAAATAATGGCTTCGGTGACTTGTTCTCCGCTGGCCAGATACGATTCTGATAATACACTTCCTCAATGGCGCGTTGGCAAGCTATCCTGTCTTCCATGCTCATCCCCTCTATAGCATGCTTCGTTGGAGTCCCTTCCACGGTTGTACACACAAAAATGATAATAACACTTGCCACTGCGTATAAAACAAATAATATACGCATAAGTTTGCTCCTTACTATAAAATGATAGCATAGAAACAGAGAATTGTCAATTTCTTAAAATGTTCCATAATATTGTGAGAATTATGCAATATTATGCAATGAGGTATTGACATTATCATGTATTATGATATAATGCAACGTTAGAGTCAATATATGTTGGAAACAAAAGTAGTTACATAAACGAAACGGAAGAATCAGAAGCAGGAAAAACATATTTATATTGCTTTTTGCAGCAATATAAATATTAGTAAAAAAATATATTATTTTAAGGAGGTGTCTCATGAATTTTTCAAGAGCATGCTTGAAAATCGGTTTTGTGTGCGCAGTAATTCTCATTGAAATTATTGGTGCGAATATTACCTATGGATTTAAAGTGAAAGAGAATTTGAATGCTATTGAAGCTTGCGAATTTAGCAGCGACAGCATTTACATTAATCAGACACAAGTACCACTTGCTGAAATAGTTAATCAATTAGCAAGCAAGCACGAATGGGCTTCTTTCATCGCCAAGCATAAAAGTATTTATGTATATTTTGATCCACGCTCAGGCAGACCAGTTTCATTGATGTATCCACATCCTATTATTCCCGGAGACGGCGAAGGAAATACTATCACATTTGCTGCTCTTTCCACTCAATTAAGATATACAGTCAACAGTATCACAAAAGAAGTGCTGAAAGATATACTTATACAACATGTAAAAAAATATGCTTACCTGCTGAATATTAATACAAATGAACTTGGAAGATTCAATGCAATGCAAATCAACGGTTCAACATGGGCTGCAAATTTTGGAAGACAGGTAAATGGGATCCCGGTACGTGATGCTAATCTGACTTTTACTATTAACCATGGGAATCTTGTCTTGTGGGGTTTGGAAAAATGGGGTGATATCAATCTGAATCTCACTCCGACAATCAGTAAGGAAACCGTTCTCGATGCCGGTTTCAACTACATTGGCGGCAGATTAACTTCAGATTTATTAACATCAAGGATTACTCTCGAAATTATACCTGTTGCACCGCGATGGGACGGTACCATAGGAAAAGGATATGATCATGCGCTGGTGTGGATCTACAAATTCCAGAGAGAAGGAATGGGCAATAACTGGGAAGTAATAATTGATGCGCATAGTGGAAAAATGCTTTCCATGCTGGATACCGTTCAGTACGCCACAAAGAAAATCATTGGCGCTATATATCCAATCACAAATGATGAGTGTTGCCCCGATGGCTGCGCCATATCAGGAGCTGCCGCAATCTACACAAATACTGGTTTTGCCGCTCCAAATAATTATACCGATTGGGGTGGCTTGTACGATTACACTTCAGGAACTGCAGTTACTACACTTGATGGCGTTCACGTGTGGCTCAACGATAATTGCGGTGCCATTAATGAAACATCCACTACCGGTGATATCGACATGGGTGGAACCAATGGTCAACATGACTGCACGGTACCCGCAGGTCATTCTGCCGGTGATACCTTCTCCGCACGTTCCTGTGCGATTGAAGTAACCGGGATGAACAGACAGGTAAAAAGCTGGCTCCCCGGCATGGCATGGCTCGATTCCTATATTAATTGCAATACGAATATCGTCGCAACCTGTAATGCAACGTTTTCCGGTAATAGCATCAACTTCTATCGCTCCGGAGGCGGATGCAGAAATACCGGTGAGAATGCAGCAGTATTTGACCATGAATGGGGTCATGCGGTCGATACACATGATGCGCAGCCATCAATCAGTGCACCGGGTGAAGCAATTGCTGATATTGCATCATGTGTAAGATTGCATCAATCCTGCGTTGGAAGAGGCTTCTTCTGGACACTTGACAGAGGATGCGGTCAATGGACCAACTGTCCTTCCAATCCTGGAACATCCTACGGTTATAACTGCAGCGGTTATTCTGCTCCTGCAGAATGCTGCCTCAACTGCACTGGAATCCGTGAAATAGATTAC
>MFGW01000234.1:6085-8053 GCA_001780385.1 Candidatus Fischerbacteria bacterium RBG_13_37_8
GATACAGTCGTTAATTACACTTGTGCAATCTGTACTGCCGGCAGTGGAACACCATGCGGAAAAGAAACACACTGCGAAGGTATTCCCCCTGCAGAAGTTGGATGGGATCTGGCAGCACGCGACTTGCAAGCTGCTCCCTTTAACATGGATAAACAAACAGCGTTCATCGTTGCTGACAAGATTATCTGGCAGGGACACAACAATGTTACCTCGTGGTATACCTGCACATGCCCAAGCACATCAAGCGGTTGCGGCGCTAACAATGCTTATCCGAACTGGATTGCTGTAGAAGATGATGATGGAAACGTCAATAACGGCACTCCACACATGACCGCAATTTATGCTGCGCATAACCGTCATGGCATGGCATGCGCCACTCCTACCCCTCAGAACAGCGGCTGCTCCGGCGCTCCAACAACAGCTCCTATTCTGTCAGCAACTCCAGGTAATAACAGCGTTAATCTAACCTGGAATGCAGTAACCGGCGCTGCTAATTACTATGTATGGAGAACTGATGGACCGTACGGCTGCGATTTCGGCAGAGCAAAAATAGCAACAATAGCTACTACAAGTTATACTGATACAATGGCGCTCAACGGCAAAACCTACTACTACAATGTACAGGCTGTTGGCTCCAATCCTGATTGTCTAGGACCTATTAGCAATTGTGTTTCAGCAACACCGGTATCAGGTCCTCATGCTTCGTACCAGAGTAATTCCTTTACGGATGATTGTACTACCGGTGGACCTGGAGATGGAAACGGTATTATTGAACCGGGTGAAACAATTCAAGTAGCTGTTACTATTGTCAATGATGGAGCTGGTAATTTAACTGGTGTCACAGGAATTCTCAGCACCACAACACCGGGAATTACTATAACAGATAATAGTGCAACATTCCCCAATATCGTCAATGGTGGCACGGGCACAACCAATCCTCCGCATTTCACCTATACCATTTCAAATACATTCACGTGTAAAGATCCAATTTTATTCGACCTGACTATTACTTTCAATGAAGGCACGAGTAACGATGCATTCGGACATTCAACCGGAAGCGATACGGTTCTCTATACGGAAGATTTTGAAGGTACTCCAGGATGGACCCATAGCACTGCAGATAGTACTTGTACCACCGGCAATTGGGTTGTCGGAGATCCGGAATATGTGCTCGATAGTGGCGTTGTAACACAACCAGAAGATGATTACACTCCTCCACCAGGCGTGAATGCATTCTTCACCGCACATAATTCCTCAGCTGGAATAGATGATGTTGATAATGGTGTATGTACCGGTTATTCAAATGTAATTGATATGAGCGCTTACCCATCAGTAGATGTGAATGTTTATTACTTCTATGGAACACGTGACCTTGGAGATGATGCAGAGGATTATTTCCGTATTGATGTATCGAATGATGGCGGCTCAACCTATCCAATATCACTCGTGAATCTTGGAGATATTACCAATAATGCTAACTGGACATTAACAAGCACAACCATTGCTTCACCTAATCAGATTCGTTTCCGCATACAGGCATCTGACGGTGCTGTAACCGGAGACCTTGTTGAAGGTGGAATTGATGAAGTCTCCTTCTCAGTTCCTTTATGCAATGTTTGTGGTTCAGGACCTGCTAATCCGCCCGGTCGTGTATTGAATAATCTGTTAGTAGCGAAATCGCCCACAGGAAATCTTCTTGATCTGACCTGGACAGCAGTTGCAGGCACATGTGATACAACTAATTACGGTGTCTACCGCGGCAATTTACCATGGGCTGGTTACAACCATGCTTCGCTTACCTGCACAACTGGAGGCACCACATCATATTCAACTCCTCAAGATACAGGAAGTTATTACTTTCTCGTCGTTCCTCAAAATGGTACTAATGAAGGCTCCTATGGCTTAGACTCCTCCGGTGCTCAAATTCCAGCAGCTTCTACCCCATGTTTAACACAAAATCTTACAGCA
>MFGW01000234.1:8059-9275 GCA_001780385.1 Candidatus Fischerbacteria bacterium RBG_13_37_8
TAATCAAAATATAGACATAAAGAGGAGTGAACCATGCGTTCACTCCCCCTTTTTTTGTTTGGTCATATAAAAAAAGGACAACTTCGCGGGTTGTCCCTTTATTAAATTGGAATAATTTGTTTCTTTTAGGCGCTATTTACTCGAGAACATGGATATGTCTTTTTGCGCAAATTTCCTTAAGAATTTTAGGCCATACCGTAACACTTACTTCACCAAGATGAGCTGTTCTCAGCAAATACATGTATGTACGTGATTGTCCTATTCCTCCACCAATGCTGAGCGGTATCTGATCATTCATGATAGCTTTATGATAAGGTAATTTAAGGAAATCCATTTGTCCTGTTATTTCAAGCTGTTTCACAAGCGTTTCCTTGGTAACACGAATACCCATTGATGTCAATTCATGGCGACGTTTCGTTACCGGATTCCAAACAAGAATATCTCCATTTAATCCATGTGTAGGTTTGCCCTTCTCTGACACGGTTTCAGTTATCCAATCATCATAATCAGCAGCTCTCATTTCATGCGGATAACCATCCTCTAATACCCATCCTATACCAATAATAAATACTGCCGGATATTTTTGCAGAACCTGCGTCTCACGTTGTTTACGTGGAAGATCAGGGAACATTTCAAGAATCTCTTCTGCATGAAGAAAAGTAAGTTCTTCAGGAATTTCTGGATATTTATTTGTCTTGAGTTCCGGAAATAATTCCTGTGCATACTTCCCAGCACCTCTGATAACTTTCCAGATTTTACGGACAACATCTTTCAGGAATTTCAAGTTGCGCTGGTCTGCTGTCATTACTCTTTCCCAATCCCACTGGTCTACATAACAACTATGGTCATGATCAAGGAAATAATCTTTACGGACAGCTTTCATATCCGTGCAAATTCCTTCGCCTACTTTACAACCGAATTGTTGGAGTGCCGGGCGTTTCCATTTTGTAGCTGCCTGAACTACTTGTGCATCAATAGGATTCTTGCCGAAATCATTTGATATATGAAATTGAATTGGTGTACGTGAACCATCACGGTCTAACATATCATTGACACCACTCTCCACATCAACAATTAAAGGAACTTGTACCATTTGAAGATTTAATTCTTTGCATAGATTTTCTTCGATGTAATGTTTTACCGCGAATAATGCTTTCATCCTCTCCAATGGCGGCAACAGGGGCATATAATCATTTGGCAGAATTTTTTCAAGGTC
>MFGW01000235.1:0-2085 GCA_001780385.1 Candidatus Fischerbacteria bacterium RBG_13_37_8
TCTATTAGATTATATCGAAGTGGGAGGGTCCTTGCAACCCTCCCACTTAAATAACTTACCATGGAATTGAACTGTGTTTAAATGAGACCCTGATCAATCATAGCATTGGCAACTTTAATGAATCCCGCTATATTAGCACCCAGTACATAGTTTTCCGGATCTCCATATTCAACTGCCGTTTCCTTGCACATCTGATGTATCGAAATCATAATATGATGCAAACGATTATCTACTTCTTCACGCGGCCATGCTAAACGCATGCTGTTCTGCGACATCTCAAGTCCTGACGTCGCAACTCCTCCTGCATTCGCCGCTTTCCCCGGTCCATACAAAATCTTGTTGTGCAAAAATACATCAACCCCCTCAGGCGTCGTCGGCATGTTCGCTCCTTCTGCTACACATATACATCCATTCTTGACCAACTCTTTCGCATCTTCACCACTTACTTCATTCTCCGTAGCACATGGTAATGCAACATCACATTTTATAAACCATGGACGCTTTCCCTCAAAATATTCACATTTGAATTTGTCAGCATATTCCTTGACCCTGCCTCTCTTTATATTCTTTAATTCCATCAAAAAGTCCCACTTCTCTCCCTTTATTCCAAACTTGTCATAGACCGTGCCATTTGAATCTGATATGCTTACTGCCTTTCCACCAAGCTGATTCACTTTCTCTATGGCATATTGAGCTACGTTCCCAGAACCTGATACCGCAACCGTCTTGCCTTCAAAATTCTGCTTGCGCGTCTTGAGCATCTCTTCCGCAAAATATACACACCCATACCCAGTCGCCTCAGGTCGAATGAGAGAACCACCCCAACTGAGCCCCTTCCCGGTTAATACGCCCTCAAATGAATGAGTAAGCTTCTTGTACTGTCCAAATAAAAAACCAATCTCCCTGCCGCCTACTCCTATGTCTCCTGCAGGTACATCTATGTCTGCTCCTATGTGCCGGTATAATTCGTTCATAAATGCTTGACAAAATCGCATCACTTCATAATCAGATTTTCCCTTTGGATCAAAATCACTTCCTCCTTTTCCTCCTCCCATCGGCAACGTCGTTAAACTGTTCTTGAGTATCTGCTCAAATCCTAAAAACTTTAAAATACCAAGATTGACGCTCGGATGAAATCGTAACCCACCTTTGTATGGACCTATAGCATTACTGAACTCTACACGAAATGCTCTATTTACATGAATCTCTCCACTGTCATCCTGCCACGCTACTCGAAACATTATTACCCTGTCCGGTTCTACCATACGCTCAAATATCCTTAACTTTAAATACTCCGGATGCTTCTTTAAACAAGGCCCTATCGTTTCAGCTACTTCTCGTACCGCCTGGTGAAATTCTGGCTGCGCCGGATGCTTCGCCAGTACGTTCTGCATAAATTTCTCGACATATTCTTTGGTGTTTAAAACAACCATACTAACCTCCTAAGAAATGAATTTATTAGTAACGTACCGTTAAGTCGGTACTATTTTACTCATGCAAGGGTACATTATACCCCGCATACGAGGGGCGGTCAAGTGTAGTTGGGGTTAAAAATGTGCCGTATTTGGTTAAATATAGCGATTAAGTGGTGTTGTTTTGTGTTTTTCGGATAAATTTACATTCTTTTTAGCGGTTATGGGTAATAATTATGCTGTTAGGTTGGGGCAAATAGTATCGAATTTGAGGAATTTTTGAAATGATAGCTTGCCCTTGACCTATTACATTATTAAATGATATCCTATACCATGGAAGATAATAATGAAAGATCGTATCCTTAATGAAATTATCGGCGCCCCGGAACGAACCGAAATCTCCTATGATGCATTAATGCCGAGAAAGGTCAGTAATCTTCTGCTTGTAAGCAGTCTTTATGATTATTATACGATTATTGAAGATGGAAAACTTTCAGAGATGCTCTACTCGGAATATCTCGACCTTGATCTTCATTTTACTCCTTCAATTGAACGAGTATCTACTGCAAAAGAAGCGTTAGAAAAGTTACGCTCAGCATCTTATGACCTGGTCATATCCATGGCGCGTGTAGGAAATATGAATGTAATAGAATTTGGAGAAGCAGCTCATGAG
>MFGW01000235.1:2194-3534 GCA_001780385.1 Candidatus Fischerbacteria bacterium RBG_13_37_8
AATTATGCGAACGCTTGCGCGTCCAAAAGTGCTTTTAGCCAGGACGTATGAAGAAGCTGTCAGTTTATACCGGGAGTATCAAAAGAATCTGCTTGGAGTCATTGTGGATGCTGCATTTCCAAGAAATAACAAGATTGATCCTACCGCAGGTTTTGATATTGCGCGTTTATTAAAAGATGAGAATCCTTCTTTGCCGATAGTGATGCAATCGGAAGTGGAGAATGCGCCGAAGGCGGCTTCACTTGGTTTAACATTCATTGATAAAAATTCATCGATGCTGCTGGGAAACCTGAGGGATTTCATGCAGCAGAATCTCGGTTTTGGTGATTTTGTTTTTTTATCGAATGTAGGGACAATAATAAGCCGTGCACCTGATTTACTTTCATTGGAGTGGGCACTGCAGGCGATACCAGAAGAAGATATTCTGCATAATGTTTCACGTCATGATTTTATAAAGTGGCTTATTGCGCGAACCGAATTTGAGCTTGCAGAGACAGTTCAAAACATAGTATGGAAGTCGAAAGATGATTCAAAGAATCTTCGGCAACAGCTTTTGGATGCGTTGCGAACATTCAGGGGTCGTTCAATGTCTGGTGTGGTAGCTGAATATTCCAGTCGGACGTTTCGTGGCAGTTCGGGATTTGTCAGAATTGGAGATGGTTCTCTTGGCGGTAAAGGGCGAGGCTTAGCTTTTATCAATTCACTTATCGATACGTATCAGTTAGAGCATCGTTTTGAAGGAGTGCGTATTTTTGTTCCACCAACTGCCGTATTGACTACCAATGTATTCAATCGTTTTATGGAATCATCGGGATTATTATCATACGCTCTCAGGGAATCCGACGATGTAAAGATTATAAAAGCATTTTTGAATGCCAAGTTACCGCTGGATATCATGGAAGACCTGTGGAATTTTTTGCAGCATGTTCGCTATCCACTTGCTGTGCGTTCATCGAGTCTTTTGGAGGATGCATCTTATCAGCCATTTGCTGGAATATATAAAACCTTCATGATACCCAATAATCATGATAATCCGGAGGTACGTTTAGAGGAACTAAGTAATGCTATTAAGAAAGTATATGCTTCAACATATCATGCTGATCCGAAAGCCTATATGGAATTTTTGCCTAATCGACTTGAGGAAGAAAAAATGGCAGTGATTATTCAACAGATTGTAGGGAATCGTTTTGGCGTTCATTTCTATCCTAATTTTGCGGGAGTGGGACGCTCCATGAATTTTTACCCTATGTCCAACATGATGCCGGAGGATGGCATAGTTTCTGCAGCGCTTGGAATGGGTAAAATTGTAGTCGAAGGCGGGCGCTGTGTACGTTTCTGTC
>MFGW01000235.1:3553-3859 GCA_001780385.1 Candidatus Fischerbacteria bacterium RBG_13_37_8
GGTTCAATCATTTACACCGGAGGATTACCTTGAGAATTCTCAAAAGAATTTTTTAGCATTAGAGCTTCCTCCTTCAAGCTCTATTGGTTCGGTAGAAGAACAATATGATCTTGTTACTCTTAGTCTCGATGTAGCAGAGCAGGATGGCACACTCAATCCCGTTGGCTCAGTATATTCGAGAAATAATGATGCCGTTTATGATGGGATTTCAAGAAATGGTATTCGCTTAGTTACCATGGCAGGTGTGCTGAAGGGGAATATTTTTCCGCTCGCCGAGATAACATCATTCCTGTTGAAAGTAGGTGC
>MFGW01000235.1:3892-4785 GCA_001780385.1 Candidatus Fischerbacteria bacterium RBG_13_37_8
CGTTCCAAAACAATGCAGATCGCCGATGAAATAGGAGCACTTAATTCAGAACTCAACAAACTGAAAAGACCGTATCTGCTCATCGGTCCTGGCAGATGGGGAAGTGCTGATCCATGGCTTGGAATTCCCGTCAAATGGGCACAAATATCTGGTGCGAGATGTATCATCGAAACAGGCTTTGAAGATATGCATGTCGATCCTTCCCAAGGTTCACATTTTTTTCAGAATATCGTCTCCTTCGGCATAGGTTATTTAATCGTTGATTGCCAAAAAAATCAAGAAGATTACCTGGATTGTTCCTGGTTTGAAACATACGCCGCCAGGATAGAAACATCGCATCTGCGCCATATTGAATTGCCGCATCCACTGAAAATTGTAATTGACGGCAGAAAAAATTTATGTCTCATCAGCATAAATATAGGGAATCAGGGATTGTGAATTTATTCGCTCTGCTTGAAAGATACTATTCTTTGAGAGCACAGCGGTGGAGGTTATCCCTCCAATGTCTTTTCTCGTCTGACATGAAATAATGAGTTTGTGGCTGATTTTGTTTCTGTCGTGCTCGCTGATACCGAGGAAACATGGGTTGACCAGTTTAATAAAATGGGCAAAACATATAAAGAACCTAAACTGGTTCTCTATACTGACGCAGTCCAATCTGCATGCGGTACCGCAGGTTCACAAATGGGTCCGTTTTATTGCTCCGCTGATTATAAAGTCTACATAGACCTGAGTTTTTACCAGGATCTCAAAAATTTGCATAATGCACCCGGTGATTTTGCCCAGGCTTATGTCATTGCTCATGAAGTCGGACATCATGTGCAGAATAAACTGGGCCTTCTGCAGAAGGCTCATGCTGCCATGCAGCGTACCAATAAACAAGAAGCTAATGA
>MFGW01000235.1:4816-8045 GCA_001780385.1 Candidatus Fischerbacteria bacterium RBG_13_37_8
GGTTTTGACAGCGGTTCCCCAAGCCAATGCAATACATTCTGATTTAGCCGGGGTCGCTCCTTCGCCCCTATGCAGGATATGGTTGGTTGATGAATTTTATGAGACGAAAGCTCTTCTTGCCCACTTTCAGGATAAGCGCCATGGGTGCGCAGGCATCTACTTCGAAATTTGCATCCGGAACTCGCTCCATCTCGCTCTGCGGAAGCTCTGCCGGCACATTCTCAAAATCGGAAATGATTTTGTAATAGACTCCACCTTGCTTGATCAACCTGCGTACTTCACTCTGCGACGACACCATGCCTTCCTGCATGATGAGCTTGATGATCCAAATTTTCTGGTCTTCACAATTATAAAAAGATACCGGCATCTCTTCCGGTAATTTGCGCTCAGAAAATATATGCTTGAATTCAATTTCCGCCTGTTCTGCTTCCGCTGCATCATAAAATTGCTCGATGAGCGTCCTGGCAAGACGAGTCTTTAATTCCATCGGATTCAACTTGTTGTCGCTTATCATGCTTTTCCATGTCTCAAGTTCGGTGTCCGGAACACCCGTCAGCAAGGCATAATACCTGAACATTAACTGGTCAGATATTGACATCACTTTACCGAATATCTCTTTGGGTGACTCTGTCACGCCTATATAATTCCCTAATGATTTGCTCATCTTCTCCACACCATCCAATCCTTCAAGGATAGGAAGTGTCATGCAGATCTGTGGTTCCTGCTGATACTCTCTCTGTAACTCCCTCCCAAGCAAAAGGTTGAATGTCTGGTCAGTTCCGCCTAACTCTACATCCGCTTCTATCATTACGGAATCATACGCCTGCGCAATGGGATAGATAAGCTCATGAACCGAGATTGGTTTATTTTCCTTGAGCCTGGTGGAAAAATCATCGCGTTGCAGTATCTGCGATACGGTAAATCTCGAACATAACCTTATGAATCCATCTGAACCAAGCTCGCGTAACCAGGTGCTGTTATATTCAACCCTTGTTTTTGCCGGGTCAAGTATTTTAAAAATCTGCTGCCGATACGTTTCAGCATTTTTTTCTATCTCGTCACGGCTCAGCGGTTTCCTTGTCACATTCCTGCCGGAAGGATCGCCTATCAAACCAGTAAAATCTCCTATTATTAATATTACTTCATCTCCCATGTATTGAAAATCACGTAATTTTCTTAATACAATGGTATGACCTAAATGAATATCGGGTGCGGTTGGATCAAGGCCAAGCTTTGCTTTAATCGGCTTTCCTTCGCGATAATACCGGATCAATTTCACTTTCAGTTCTTCAACATTGACAACCTGAATACAATTTTTAACCAGCCTGTCAAGATCTTCTTCTATTTTCTTCACGTCCATAATAATTCCTCAAAGAATTGTTTGACTTATTTTCTATATCCTTTATAATTATTCAATTAACATTATAACACAGCGCTCTGACAAAAGAAAATTTGTGATTTTGCGAGCTTTATGCCTCTTTGCCTTATTAATATAAGAGTCGCCCATGCCCCTGAAAGGGCAGACACATAGGTCTGCCCCTACACTTTATTTTCAAAGGAGGAAAATTATGGAATTCCCAATATACAGACCGAGAAGGATGAGAAGAACAAAATTATTACGAAGGATGATAAAAGAAACCTACCTTACACCGTATGATTTTGTATATCCGACATTTGTAGTGCCCGGTAAAGGCGTGAAGGAAGAAATAAAATCCATGCCTGGGGCATACCGTTTTTCCGTAGATAAGCTAGTGGAAGAAGCAAAAGAATTGCAGAAACTCAATGTAAATTACATGATACTGTTCGGAATACCTGAAACGAAGGATCCGGAGGGCAGTGGCGCGTATGGAAAGGATGGCATCATACAGCGTGCAGTGCGTGCGATAAAGGATGCCACGCAACTTGTGATGATTACTGATGTATGCATGTGCGAATATACATCGCATGGACATTGCGGAATATTAAAAGGTGAAGAGGTAGATAATGACGCAACACTTGATAGCCTGGCGCTCATTGCCTTATCACAGGCAGAAGCCGGCGCTGATATTATTGCACCCTCTGATATGATGGACGGAAGAGTCGATGCTATACGTTCTATTCTCGATGAGAATAATTTCAGTCACATTCCGATACTTTCCTACGCTGCAAAATATTCCTCGGCATTCTATGGACCATTCCGTGAAGCAGCGGAATCAACACCGCAATTTGGTGATCGCAAAAGTTATCAAATGGATCCTGCAAATGGACGTGAAGCACTCAGGGAAGTAACACTTGACTTGCAGGAAGGCGCTGATATTGTCATGGTAAAACCCGCTATGCCTTACCTTGATATTATTAGAATGGTAAAGGATGAATTTGATTATCCTGTTGCTGCCTACCAGGTAAGTGGTGAATATGCTATGATAAAAGCCGGAGCAAAAATGGGCTGGGTCGATGAAGCTAAGATAATGCTTGAATCTCTGACATGCATAAAGCGAGCGGGTGCGGATATTATCCTCACCTATTTCGCCAAAGACATCGCCAAAATATTATAATTAAGGAGGGTGCCAGGCATCGGATACGTGAAAAAAACTGCTTACGCTGTAATGATAATGCTTGCTCTTGCAGGAATTGCTTCCCTGTATTCCTGCAAGAGCATACTCATACAGCGGAGTTGCACATCGATCTTGACAATTATGCTCCTTTGCTGAAGGTGGAACATGAGGATGATATAATAGCCGGGCTACCTGGCAATGAATGGGCATCAGTCGGGGAAAGTGGTATGTGGGCAACCTCCGGAACAGTCAACCTCTCCTATAACATATTGTTCCCGCAAAATACCACCATTTTCCTTACTGGTTTTTCATTGCGATGCAAGGGTAATCCTGACAACGAAACAGCTATCTTTAACAATGATCATTATATTAAGAGTGTTATCTTTTCTTCCCTCCATACGCAGACTTTTTTCCTCAACATAAAGAAGGAAAATATTCGCACAGGCAAAAACATTCTTACCCTAAAAGCGGCAAATGGTTGTTCTCTCGAAAGCGTGGGCAAGGCTGATGATAAGCGAATATTCTTTTTTTACTTAAAAAAAGCAGGAATCACTACGGAAAAGAATGAGAAGGCTTCATTTAAAAATTCGCGATTCACTTTTTACTTACCATACGGTAGAATTCATCGTCTTCGTTTTGAATATGGAATACAATGCGATTCTTATTCCGGGGAAGATGAAGAGGCACGATTCCGG
>MFGW01000235.1:8076-12099 GCA_001780385.1 Candidatus Fischerbacteria bacterium RBG_13_37_8
TTCTGGAAGAAACGGTTTTCACCTGTGCAGAACCGGACGGGAACATTCTGCGCCAGGAAATTGCATTGCCTGCCGCCAAAGACCAGATACCTTTAATAAAGATGAGCATATTATCTACTCATTACGGGAATTCTAAACCTGTTCTAAGAAACTTCTCTGTAAAGTATCGGCGGGCTCAACATGCAAAAAAGCCAAATATTATACTATGGCTATTTGATGCACTTCGGTATGATCATGTAAGCTACGCAGGATATTATCGCAAAACTACACCCACTTTAGACACTTTAGCAGAAAAAGGCATCTTTTTCGAATGAGCATATGCACAGTCTTCCTATACTACTACCTCAGCAGGATCGCTCTTGACATCCCGCTATCCCTTCTGGAAAAACCTTGCTATGTTGAGCGATAATTTGAAAAGATTACCAGAACTTCTCATTCAAAATGGCTATTATACTGCGCTCATCAGTCAGAACGGGCATGTAAGCCGTAACTTTAACATGCATAAAGGTTTTATAGACGATAAGCTAATCTATGATGATGAATTAGTGCTCCAGGGCATACTGGAGTTCATTGCGAAAGGGCTTAATAGCGGACGAAATTTTTTCATCTATGCACACATCATTCAACCTCATGCACCCTACCAGCCGCCGCTTCCATTTTATTTAAAATTTTCCAGGGAAATAAATTTTGCAGGCAGTGCGCATAATCTCAAAACAATTGAATATAAAAAAGGGAAAAGCCTATTAACACTACTCAATGGGAAAAGGTCTTGCAAGAATCCTCTTGTTTTTTCCCGCATCGCTGAAAGGGGAGCATATGCCATTCTTTCGTCTGATTATAAACTTATTGTATGTCAGCAGGGATTCATTGGATTTGGTAAAATGGTGCATGAATGCGCTAAATGTTTTATTGATTTAAAGGAAAAAAAAGAAACATGTAAAAAGATTGCCGGTAAAAATGAACGAATGCTATACAAAGATTTATTAAAAAAACTGCGAACCTGGTTATACGCAGAACATAAAAAATGCCAAAATCTGAAAATGGAGCCTGCAATACTCAGTGAAGAAGAAAAAGAGAATCTCCGCGCTCTTGGTTATTTACAATAAAGCTGTTTCGTACTAAATATTTGCTTTTTAAAAGATAAGGCTTTACAATTACATAGAGGTATGAATTATGCGAGGAAGAATAACGGTTTCAACGATAATTTTTATTATCATAGCATTAGCGCTGGTATATGGTATTTTGAAGGTATTTATCTGGAAGGAACCAATTGGAATTGCGGCGCTTGATAAATTAATAATCGGCAAGATGAACGAGGAACTTATTGGCAATTGGCAGCGTATTGATGACACAACCTACAAACTGCGCTTCAATGAAGACGGGCATTGGTACTCACCAGTAGGCGTAGGCATTTTCAACAAATCAGAATCTGATTGCATTAAACTTCAAGCAAAGGGTGGTGCTAGATCTGGTTCAACTTTTTTCTTATACATAACAGCCAAATCAACTGATACAATGACAATTGTAGAATGCACCACGGGATGTGATTGCTCCGGTGTTCCACACCAGTATAGCCGTATAAAATACGTGGAGAAGAAAATCATGAAAGAGTATGCGCCAGATTCTGCACTCTAAACAAAAGAATGGAATGGTTCCCTAATCCCTATTCCCTATTCCCTGTTTGCCAGAAAAAATAATGATAAAAAAAAGGTTGTTCACAAAAATATTAATGATGCTGTTTCTTGCTGCTCAGATGGGGTGTGTCCGGTTCATTATACTGCACGATACATTAACAGCAGAGGAACATAATGACCTGGGTGTAGCTTACTTGAAAGAAAAGGAGTTCGAAGCCGCCGAAAAAGAATTCAAGCGGGCAATAAAAAAAGACAGGTATTACTGGCTCGCATATTATAATATAGGAACATTATATTTGCAGATCAACAAAGAAAAAGAAGCAGAGCATTACTTTTATAAAGCAATTGTTTATAATCATGAATGTGCTGATGCATACAATAATCTTGCACTGACTGAATTAAAGCAGGATGATATTCGACATGCGTTTTATTTTATAAAATTAGCATTGGAGTATGCAAAGGAAGGCAGATACCGTTACCTGGATACGCTGGCGACTATTTATGAGAAAGAATCAAATCATGAGGAAGCATGCAAGGCCTTGCATGCTTCCAGTGAAGCAGCACCCGAGACTGAAAAGGAAGCATACCAGTCGAGGTACAAGCAGAAATGCACCAAGCTCTTCAGCAATGATTAAAGGAGAAAAAACATTATGGAACAAGAAGCAAAAAGCCAACAAATTCAAATGCAAGCTGATGAAATGACTCTGCAGGGGAAATATTCCAACCTGGTAAAAATAACACACACCAGCGAGGAGTTCTGGCTTGATTTTATTGCAATCCTGCCCGAACCACGCGTAGGCAAATTATTATCGCGCGTTATTGTATCTCCTGCACATGCCAAGCGAATCTTGCGCGTCTTACATGAAAATATAAGAAAATATGAAGAAACTTTTGGCGGCATCAAGGAATCCGCCGAACCGTCCCCTAAAGTCGAAATCGTTCATTGACAAGAGAACTAACTCTTCATAAATTTTAAACAAACCTGCATTTAATGGAGGAAATGATGAATATCCGCGAAATGTTATTACCTGAATTCGACCAGGAAATGGCAAAAACACGCATCACGCTCGAACGCATACCTGAAGATAAACTTGCCTGGAAGCCCCATGAAAAATCTTTTTCTCTGGGAGACCTGGCAATGCATATCGCCAATATTAACAGTTGGACAGCACTTACTATCAACAACGAGATATTTGATATGGCCCCACCCGGTGCACCACCTTTTCAGAAACCAAAAGTAAATTCTCTCGATGAGATACTTGCTGTTTTTGATAAGAATGTCATTTCAGCACGCGAAGCCATTGCTAAATCAAGCAATGACCATCTTCTCAAGGTCTGGACACTGTTGTCTGGCGGAAAAACAATCCTGTCTTTGCCACGCATTGCTGCACTTCGTGGCTTCATTCTCAATCACAGCATTCATCATCGTGCACAGCTCGGCGTCTATCTGCGGCTTAACAATGTGCCGGTACCCGCAATCTATGGCCGCTCCGCAGACGAAAATCCCTTTTAATGTGTGGGGGGTCGTAGCATAACATTAGCCTCTGTCAAAACATAGCATTCTTCTACATTTCAAGGTACCTTGATCAAAAATTCATCAAAAAATGATCTGCCCGTAAAACAGTCATTAGAGATCATTGTGTCCTTGGCAATCATTTTTTGATGAATTTTTCATCACCCCTGCCCCAAACATCCTCAGGGACATCATTGCAGCAGCGTCTAATGTTGAGGTCCGACCCCCGTCGCAGGAAAATAATATTTTATCCGGTCAAGGTAGATGCTTTTATAGGAATGGATACCGTTGCGGCTGGCCTCTATTGACAGAATAATACCGTTGTTCCTGCGCGGTGATTTCACATCAAAGAGAAAATTGCCAAGGCTGTATGCAATGATCTTACCTTTGTATTGCTCGACCGGTTGGACTACATGCGGATGATGCCCGAGAACAATATCAGCGCCCTGGTCAATGATTGCATGCGCCACTTCTTTCTGCTGTGACTTTGGTTTTGTTTGGTACTCCACGCCCCAATGCAATGATACGACAAGAATATCCGCCTTAGAACGCCATCGTTTTATATCATCATCTATGTCGGATAGCATAATGGGCGAGATTCCGGGCTTTGTATCCATGGCATAATCATTTATCCAATACCCGTTGCTATAGCCGAGAAACACAATAGTGAGCCCCTTTGCTTTGACAAGAGCGGGAAGGCGCGCTTCGCTGATCGTTTCACCAGCACCAAAATATTGTATGCCATGATCCGCAAGGATTTTGCGCGTTGTCAACAGGACGTCGATACCGTAATCCATCGCATGATTATTGGCAAGCGATAACACGTCGAAGTGTGCTTCTTTCAGGTACGGCACAGTATCAGGTGTGCAGAAGAAA
>MFGW01000235.1:12116-12247 GCA_001780385.1 Candidatus Fischerbacteria bacterium RBG_13_37_8
TGCCGGCTCCGGTTTTTCTTTTTCAGAAATCATCGATTCGAGGTTGCCAAATACCACATCACCCTCCTGCAAGACCTCTTTCACAGCATCAAAAGGCTTGATGTCCTGCTCTTTCATTACTTTCGCTACAT